>CAYXLY010000244.1:0-7057 GCA_964466005.1 uncultured Spirochaetaceae bacterium
AGATCTACACGGCTCTGAACACTCTTTCCCTACACGACGCTCTTCCGATCCAGAGTCTCCTCGCGCAACGAGAGGTCGACCTCGCGCTGGAGCGCCGCGAACTCCGCCAGCGAGATCTCGAGCTTCGCGACCTCGGTGGCGTGGCGGTGCAGGCGGAGGGTGCTGGGAGCGAGGCGCCGCCCCTCGTGCTCGACGAACACGAGACGACCGGGGTCGGAGTCCACGAGCGTGTCGAAGAGGTCGAAGACGATTCCGCGGATCACGGGCGCCGGCTCGCCGGGGTCAGGCCTGCTCCTCGAGCACGTCGTCGATCACGCGCTTGAAGCTCGCGAAGGGCTGGGCACCCGAGATGAACCGACCGTTGATGAAGAAGGCCGGCGTGCCGGTCACGCCGAGCTCCCGGGCCTGGGCCTTGTCCGCCTCGATGCGCTCGCGGATCGCGTCCGACTCGAGATCCCGAGCATAACGCTCCATGTCCAGACCGATCTCCCTCGCATAACGCTCGAGGGTCGAAGGGCTCAGGTCGCGCTGGTTGGCGAAGATGCGGTCGTGCATCTGCCAGAAGCGACCCTGACGATGGGCGGCCTCGGCCGCGGCATGGGCCGCCTCGGCCTGGGGGTGGATCGAGAGCGGCAGGTGCTTGAAGACGATCCGGACGTCGTCGCCGTACTCCTGCTCGATCTGCGCGAGCGTCGGCCCCGCCCGACTGCAGAACGGACACTGGAAATCCGACCACTCGACGATGGTCACGGCGGCCTCCGCCTCGCCCCGGACCGGCGCCTCTCCGACCTCCACCTCGTATCGCTGCGCCGGATCGGGTCGTCGCGGTCGGGCGGGCGGGGTCGGGCGCGCTGCGGCCCGGGCTCCGTTCGCGGGACGCTCCTGGAAGGCCTCGGCCACCTGCTCCAGCTGCTCGGTGGTGCGATCGAGCGCGCTCGCCACCAGGAAGGCACCCCCGATCACGCCCAGACTGATCAACAGGGCGCCGATGATCGTCGATCGCCCACTCGCCTGCTCTGCCACGTCGTCCTCTCCTCTCGTCCCGCTCGCCGCGGTCTCGTCCGCGCGCGGGACGCCTCGACCACTCCAACGCGGCCGGCCGGCCGGAAGGTACGCCGCAGCCCTGCTCGATTCGACCCTGCCCTTTGCCCCTCGGGAAAAATAGAAGGGGGCGACCTCGCGGCGTGCCATTTTTCACCCATTCCCGATCGCCTCGTGCATAATGCGCCTGGGCGTTCCGTGGGCCCTCTCGGCGTGGCGAGCCCCGTCTTCCGTTTTTGCGGCCGGAAGGCGTGCGGGCTCGCGAATCAACGATCCGCCGGGAGGGCCCCTCCCCGCTCCTCGGAACGCCTTCGAGAGCCCTCCCTCAGATCTCGTACCGAAGGAGACGGCGAAGCTCGGGCGAGCGGGCCCGGACCTGGCGGCCGATCCGCGTCATCTGGCTCTGGATCCGCGCGGGCGAGAGCCCGTCGCGGCGGGCGATCTCGGAGATCGAGGAGCCCTCGGCATAGGACCAGAGCAGCGCGCAGTGATCGCGACCGAGATGGTCCACCGCGCGCTCGATGCTCCGCCAACGACCCTGCCGATCCGCGAGCCGTTCGGGATCGCCATCCTCGCGTCCGGCATCCCGGTCGAGGGCGGAGCCCTCGAGCGAGGCTCCCGACTCCAGCTCGTCGGGATCGAAGTCCACCCGGCTCGTGATGCGGGAGAGCACGCGCCGCGCCTCGTCGAGCACGGCGCCCTCGACGCGTCGGGACACGTAGGCGGAGAGCTCGTGCTCGTGGGCGTCGCATCGCCGATTGCGAAGCGCCTTCAGCAGCCCCCAGTAGCCCGACGACACCAGATCGTCATGCCATTGGAGATCGAGTCCGAAGCGGATCGCGACGCGGCGCGCGAAGAAGTCCACGCGATGCGCGAAGCGTGCGACGAGATCGTCGAGCTCCGGGTCGGCGACGGGATCGAAGGCGGCGGAATCCGGACGAAGAGAGGATGCGCTGTCCATGGCGCGCGCATCTTCACCGAAGCCGTCTCCCCGCGAAGTGACCCGCACCACACGGGCGGGAGGGACGCGAGGGGGATCGCTTCCTGGATGGAACCTCTTCGATCCTGAGGCCTCGTCAGCTCTCCGGCTCGATCCGGGTCAGCGCCTCGAGGACCTCCGCCGCGGATTGGTGACGCGCCCCCGGCTCCTTCTCGAGCAGCCTCAACACCAGGCTCGCCAGCTCCGGCGGCAGCTCGGGCCGAAGCTCGCGCGGATCGGGCACGCGGGAATGCCGATGATGATAGGCGACCTCTCCGGAGTCGAAGGGCACCCTTCCCGTGGCCAGCTCGAAGAGCGTCACCCCGAGCGAGTAGAGATCGGAGCGGTGGTCCACGTCCCCGCCGATCACCTGCTCCGGAGACATGTAGTAGGGCGTTCCGCTCACGAGCGTCGTCGCCCCGCGCACCTCTTCCAGCACCTTGGCCAGTCCGAAATCCATGATCTTCACGACGCGCTCCGTCGTCACGAAGAGATTCGCCGTCTTGATGTCGCGATGGATCACACCCTGCTCGTGCGCGTAGTCCAGTCCCCGACAGGCCTGACGAGCGATGCCGAGCACGTTCGAGGCGGAGAGCTGGCCGCGCTCGTGGAGCACGGTCTGCAGGGGTTGCCCTTCGAGCAGCTCCATGGTGATGAAGAACTGTCCATCCTGCTGATCCGCGTCGTAGACCGTCACGATGTTGGGATGATTCAGGCGCGCCGCCGATTGCGCCTCGCGCAGGAAGAACTGGAGCGCGCGGGGATGATGACGACGCAGGACCTCGGGCAGGCGCTTGAGCGCCACGACCCGGTCGAGCCGGGTGTCGCGGGCGCGGTAGACGATGCCCATTCCGCCGCGACCGACCTCCTCCAGGAGCTCGTAGCGGACGTCGCCGACGAAGGCCGTCGCCCCGCCGTCGTTGGCTCGGCTCCCCGAGCTGAAGAGATGTCCCGTCGCGCTCCGACGCTTGCGCAGGACCTCGATCCGGGCGGCGATGCTCGGAAAGGTCGGCTCGCGCCGCCGCAGGTCCTCGAGCACGTCGAGCGCGCGCTCGAAATGGCCGGCCTGCTCCCAGAGCTCGGCGAGCCTCGAGTAGCTCTCGGCGGTCGCGTAGTCCGGACGGAAGGTGGCGATGAACTCGTCGAGCTTGCCCGCGGCGAGGTCGTAATGTCCCTCCGTCTCGAAGGCCTCGGCGAGCAGGGCGCAGGCCTCCCGGAAGTCGGGGTCGCTCGGCTCGACCCGCTGCAGGAGCCGGATCGCTCGTGGCCGTTGCTCGTGGTCGATGGCCAGCTTCGCCGCCTCGAATACACGTCCGCAACGCTCGAGGGCCGTCAGCCAACGATCGATCGCGCGGGCCTCCCGATAGCAGTCGATCGCCCGCTCGTAGTCGAGCGCGCGCTCGAAGCACTCGCCCGCCCGCAACGTCGCGCCGTCCCGGCGATGGGCGTCCGCCGCCTCCAGCCACTCCTCCGCCCGCTCGAAGAGCGTGGCGGCCCGACCGGTGTCGCCCTGCTCGAGCCGCAGACGCGCCGCCGCGCCGGGATCACCCGCGGACTCGTAGAAGTCCGCGGCCCGGGCCACCTGGCCCTCGCGCTGGTGCATCTTCGCGAGCAGGCGGTATCCGAGCTCTGCCTGGCCATCGCGTTCGAGCGCCCGTGCGGCACCGGCCAGGTCGCCCGTCAGGTAGGGGACGACCGCAGGCGGGCAGCCCTTGAAGACGACCTCCTCCCTCAAGACGTCGATCGCCACGCGGGTGGGGCGATAGCTCGTCACGTGCAGCGGACGATCGAAGACCCGATCTCCGCAGCCGATGAGCAGCCGATGATCTCCCCTGGAGAGGAGGATCCGGATCTTTCCCTCCGCGGTGGCTCTCGGCTTGTCGACGGGGCCCGGCACCGTGATCTGGGCCTCCTGGGCCGGTCGATCGCCCCAGCTCACCTCGAGGTCGACCGGACAGGAGCTCGGACGGACGTCGATCTCGGTCCGCACCGTCCGCCGGTGCCGGACGCGAATCATCCGCTCCTCGTGGATCCGACCCAGGACCTCGTCCGACTCGGGATCGACGAGCAGTCCGTCGACGATCACGTGATGGCGACCCGTGAAGAGTCGCTGGAACTGCGTCTCCCGCGAGACCAGTCGATGCTCCTTGCGCGTCGAGGCGGCGTCCTTGCGAATCTGCTCTTCGGTCGAGGCGTCGGGCGGCGGACGATGGCCGCTTCGGATCCGGATGCGGAAGATGCCCCGGAGCTCCTCCGGATAGTCGAGCACGACCGCGACGTCGCCTCGCTGCCGAAGCAGCACGAAGCCCGCCAGCAGGACGGTGACGAGCGCGCCGAGAAGGATGGCCGCGTGGGCCGAGGCGTCGGATCTCAGGCGCTCCGCCCAGGGCAGGAGCGCCGAACGCACCGCGGGCGGCAGGGACGCGGCCGCCCGGGCCACCCGGGGATCGAAGTCCTCCCAGGCCCGATCGGGTGCGGGCTCCGGCCAGGGGAGCGCGATCGCGGGCGGATGCGCGAGAGCGGTCAGCTCGATGGACGACTCGAGACCGACACGCGCGAACGCGATCAACGGAGCGTCCGGCACGTGGGGCTCCAGCGCATCCAGGATGGCCAGCGCCTCGAGCCAGCGCTGCTGTCCGGCATAGAAGCCAGCGAGATCGAAGCGCAGACGGACCTGGTCCTCCGGTCGCCCCGAGGCCTCGAGCCCGCGCAGGAATGCCCGCTCGGCACCGGGTCCGTCTCCGGAGAGGGCGCGGCTCCGGGCCAGACCGTGCCAGAGCTCGACCGGAACGACGGCCTCCGAGTCGATCACGCTCTCGTAGGCCGAGGCCGCTGCGCGGACCTCGCCGGCCGCCTCCAGCAGAGACGCCGAATCCCGAGCAGCCCGCCTGAGGATCTCGGCCTGCCCGCGGCGACCCGCCGGGTCGACGTCGGCGCTGAGCCTCTCGAGCTCCAGCTTCCTGCGCTCGGGATCCCGGCTCACCGCCGGCTCGCGCCAGGGACCGACCTCGAGACGCGACGCCACGTCCAGCACGCCGAGGTCCGGAGCGAGCCAGCGCCAGGGACCGTCGAGGGCCGTCGAGAGCGTGGACCGCGTCTCCTCTCCCTCTGCGTCCTCGGCGCGAAGCGTGCCGACTCCGCTCACGAGCACGAGCACGGACAGGAACGCGATCCGCATCCACACCGGTCGGGTCGAAGCGCCTCGACGAAGGGCCGCTCTCGAGCGGTCCGATCGGCCGACGAGGCGCGTCCGTCCTCGCATCCGCCGCGGATCGCCGAATGAGCGACCGGAGCCGCGGGGCTCATCCTGGAGGTCGAGGGTCGGCTTCACGCCACCTCCGATGGGCAACTGGCATGCAGGCGGCTGGCGAGCCACCCATTCCGGGGACTGGCATCGAGCAAGCGGGCAGGATAGCGCTTGTATGGCCAGAGAGTTGATCCCGAGGGGAAAAGTCGAAAACAGTACATTCATCACACACCTGATCGGGTCGGTTGTGTCACATTCCGCTTCGCGTCCCACATCCCGAAAGCCCAGAGCCAGCGTGACGGCAACGAGCGCACAAACCGCAGAACCGAGAGCGGCGGGTCGGGTCTCCGGACGCTTCCTGACCGATCTGTTTCGCGTGCTCGAGCGCCACGACGTCCCCGCGTTCTCCCTTCTCGGGGACCTCCCGGTTCCCCGGAGCGAGAACGGGGCGATCGTGGACTTCGTCGACTGGTCGACCTTCACCGATCTCATGCAGCGCCTCGAACGAGAGGTCGGCGGGCCCGAGGGCATGGAGGCCTGTGGCGGACTGATCGGCGAGCTGGAGCCTGCGGGCGCCCTCCGCCGCATGGCCGGGCTCGCCGCCTCTCCCCTCTCCTTGTATCGAGGCGCGATCCGCTGGGCGCTCCAGAGAGCGTTGCCCGGGATCGAGACGCGGATCTCGGTCGTCCGCGACGATCGGCTGGAGGTGCGGGCGCGGCTGGCCGATCGCCTGCGGCCCTGTCCGCAGATCTTCCACTTCGCGACCGGCGGCGCCCGGGCCCTGCCCCGGATCCTCGGCATGTCCGACGCGGTCGTCGCCGCCGAGATCGGCACGAACGAAGCCACCTATCAAATCACGCTGCCGCCCTCGCTCACGCTCTTCGCCCGCGCGCGGCGGGCCCTGCGCAGCCTCTTCTCTGCGGGATCGGTCCTCGAGTTCCTCGAGGCCCAGCAGCTCGAGCTGCATGCGCAGCACGACGCTCTCCAACGGGCCCACGACGCACTCGCCGAGAGCGAGCAGCGTCATCGCGCGCGAACGGACGCCGCTGCCGACGTGTTATGCGAGATCGACGCCGACGGTCGGATCGCCTACGTGAGCGCCTCGGTGCAGGACCTGATCGGCTACACGCCCGAGCAGGTGACGGGCAGCCACTATCGGCTCTGGCTTCCCCGGGAGTTCCACTCCATCGCCGGCGCGCGCTTCGAAGCGATCGTCTCCCGCCGCCCCAGCGGCACGATCTGCCAGGAGGTCGTCGCCCTGCATGCGGATCGGGGACGCCAGATCAAGGCGGAGATCTCGGTGCGGTCCTACGAGTCGCCCGAAGGCGATTGGCGTATGGTCGGGATCCTCCGCGACCGGACGGCCCGGCGCGGGGCGGGGCCATCGCTGCCACGAGAGTCCCCGGCGGAGGAGGCTCACGACCCTCGTCCGTCGATCGAGCCGCTGAGGGCGACGCTCGCCCGCTTCGGGACGCAGGGACATCCGCTCCATCGTTCGTTGGAGATCCTCATCGCCGCGCTCGAGTGGACGGACGTCGACCGCGACGCGACCGAGGCGGATCGCCTGACCGAGGCGACCCGAAGAATGACGTTGATCGTCGACGGCGCTCTCGTCCATGCCCGGGCAGCCGATGCCGGCCCGGCCTGGATCGAGACCCGCAAGCTCCTCGACAGCGTCCGGGTGGGCTGCGCGCAGGAAGACGGCCTCGCGATCTCGCTGCCGTCCGACCCGGACCTCGGCCAGGTCTGGGGTCGCGCAGACCTGCTCGCGACCGCTCTGGGCAGCCTGG
>CAYXLY010000245.1:0-7050 GCA_964466005.1 uncultured Spirochaetaceae bacterium
CCCTACACGACGCTCTTCCGATCTCGGCCGTCGGGCTCGAGGAGCTCCGCGGGCGGCTCCGCGAACGGCGCTTCGAGCTCGGGGAGAACGCGTGATCCATAGCATGACCGGCTTCGGCCGCGCCGCGCGCGAGCTGGAAGGCATGAGCCTCGAGGTCGAGGCTCGCAGCGTGAACCACCGCCATCTCGACCTGCGGGTCCGTCTGCCCCGTGCGCTCGCCGAGCTCGAGTCTCCGCTGAAGCAACGGATCCAGGGGCGGCTCTCGCGAGGCAAGGTCGACGTCCAGGTCTCGCTCGACGTCGGAGACTCGAGCGCGCGACTGGAGATCGATCCGGCGCTCGCGGCGCAGTACGTCGAGGTCGCGCGCGACCTCGCCGAGCGCCACGCGCTCGATGCCCCCCTCGGTGTGGCGAGTCTCCTCGCGCTTCCCGGAGTCACGCGGATCGTCGAGACCCAGGCCGATCCGGAGGCGCTCGGCCGGCCTCTCGAGGAGGCCGTCGACGAGGCGGTCGCGGCGCTGATCGCGATGCGCGCGAGCGAGGGGGAGGCGCTCGCCCGGGAGCTCGAGGGACGTCTCCGCCGCATCGAGGCGCTCGCGGAAGCCTTCGAGAAGCGCTCCGGGGAGGTCGTCGACGCCGCTCGGGAGAGGCTCCGACGCCGCGCCGAACAGATCCGACGGGAGGTCGGCCTGCTCGACGAGGCGCGGCTCCATCAGGAGGTCGTGATCGCGGCGGACCGACTGGACATCACCGAGGAGCTCGTCCGCCTCCGAAGCCATGTCGCACAGTTTCGCGAGGTCCTGTCGAGCGCGGACCGGGCTCAGCCGGTCGGGCGGCGCCTGGATTTCCTGCTCCAGGAGCTCGGGCGCGAGGCGAATACCGTCGGCTCGAAGGCCAACGACGCCCCTCTGGCCCAGGACGTGGTCGAGCTGAAGACGGAGCTCGAGCGGATCCGGGAGCAGGTCCAGAACGTTGAGTAGCGGGACGTCGAAGGATCGGAGCTCGCGCGATCGACCGGCTCCGGGCCCGCCGACGATGGTCAACATCGGCTACGGCAATCTCGTCACCGCAGCGCGGATCATCGCGATCATGTCCCCGAGCTCCTCGCCCATGCGTCGGCTCCGGGAGGAGGCCAGCCAGAGGGGCAAGCTGGTCGACGCGACGGAGGGGCGTCGGACCCGTTCGATCGTCGTGACCGACAGCGACCACGTGATCCTCTCGGCGATCACGCCGGAGACCATCGCGACGCGCGTCGCTCCGGACTATCAGGGGGAGAGCGGCGAATGACCCGAGAGCACGTCGAGCCCACGCGCGGGCACGTCTTCGTGATCGCGGCGCCTTCGGGTACCGGGAAGACCACGCTCTGCCGACGGATCGTCGCGGAGGATCCCCGCCTGCAGCTCTCGGTCTCGCATACCACGCGAACGAGACGACCGGGCGAGCGCGATGGGATCGACTACCACTTCGTGGACGACCGGACGTTTCGAGAGCTCGTCGAGCGGGGGGCCTTCCTCGAGTACGCAGAGTACGGCGGCAACGCCTATGGAACGAGCTGGGACGCGATCGAGGAGCCGCTCGCCGCGGGGGCGGACGTGGTCCTGGAGATCGAGGTCCAGGGAGCGGCCCAGGTGCGGGAGCGTCGTCCGACGGCCTGCCTGATCTTCCTGCTCCCGCCGAGCCTCGAGGTGCTCGAGAAGCGGCTGCGCGACCGCGGAACCGACGATGATCCGGTGATTCAGAAGCGCATGGCCCTGGTCGAGCGCGAGCTCGCCGCGGCCCGGCTCTTCGACTACGCGATCGTCAACGACGACCTCGATCGCGCCGTCGACGAGGTGCTCGAGGTGATTCGCGCCGTTCGGGCCGGGCGGCCGGAGGCGGCCGCCCGGGCGCATGGCCGGGCGGAGGTCCTGAGCCGCTGGCAGGAGGCTCGCGACGCCGGCTGATGCCCGCGCCCGTCGGATCGTTGCCCGAAGTCCGGCCGGCAGGTATTCTGGAATCGATAACCCGCTGAAACCTCAAGGCTTTTCCGATTCCCATGCTCCGATTCAACGATGTCGCCGATCGCATGCTCGAGTACAACCCGCAGGTCGACCTCGAGCGGCTGCAGAGGGCCTACGTCTTCACGGCGAAGGTCCATGACGGCCAGGAGCGCCTCTCCGGGGAGCCCTACCTGATCCATCCCCTCGAGGTGGCGGGGATCCTCGTCGACCTCCACGTCGACGAGGACACGATCATCGCGGGGCTGCTGCACGACACGCTCGAGGACACGCTGACGACCCGGCCCGAGATCGAGCGCCTCTTCGGCGACAAGGTCGCCTTCCTGGTCGAGGGACTCACGAAGATCGCGCGCATCGAGTTCAAGAGTGCCCGCGAGCGACAGGCGGAGAACTTCCGGAAGATGCTGATCGCGATGTCCGAGGACATCCGCATCCTGATGATCAAGCTCGCGGACCGTCTCCACAACATGCGGACCCTCGAGCACATGAAGGAGGAGTCGCGACGGCGCATCGCCCAGGAGACGATGGACATCTACGTGCCCCTCGCTCATCGGCTGGGCATCTACTGGATGAAGCAGGAGCTCGAGGACCTCGCCTTCCATGCGCTCGAGCCGGACGCCGCCGAGGAGCTCGAGCGGCAGCTGCTCGTCAGCCGGGACGAGAGAGAGCAGTACATCGAGGACGTGATCGGGATCATCTCCGCCCGGCTCGCGGACGTCGGCATCCCTTGCGAGGTGAAGGGGCGCGTGAAGGACATCTCCTCGATCCACGCCAAGATGAAGAGCCAGGATCTGGAGATGGAGCAGATCTACGACGCAATCGGCTTTCGCGTCGTGATCGACGGACGCTCGGAAGACTGTTATGCGGTGCTCGGACAGATCCACTCGATCTGGAGCCCGGTGCCCGGCCGGTTCAAGGACTACATCGCGCTGCCCAAGCCGAACGGCTACCGCTCCCTGCACACGACGGTGATCGGAGAGTACGGCGAGCGGATGGAGGTCCAGATCCGGACACGGGAGATGGATCGGGACGCGGAGCTCGGGATCGCGGCCCATTGGAAGTACAAGGAGGGGCGGGTCGCGGCGGGGGCCGACGACTCGAAGTTCGCGTGGCTGCGCCAGCTCGTGGAGTGGCAGCAGCAGATCTCGGATCCCCACGAGTTCCTGGACGCCGTCAAGCTCGATCTCTTCCCCAACGACGTGTTCGTCTTCACTCCGACCGGCGAGGTGATCAACCTGCCGGTCCGCGCCACGCCGATCGATTTCGCCTACGCGATCCACACCGAGGTCGGAGAGCGCTGCGCGGGTGCGAAGGTGAACGGCCGGCTGGTTCCGCTGCGCCATCGGCTGAAGGACGGAGACACGGTCGAGATCGTGACCTCGCCCTCCCAGGAGCCGCGCAAGGACTGGCTCGAGTTCGCGGTCTCCAGCAAGGCCCGCAACCAGATCCGGCATTCGATCCGGCATGCCGAGAAGCTTCGGGCCGTCGACCTCGGTCGGGACATTCTGACCCGAGAGCTGAAGCGCCGCGATCTGCTGCTCTCGAAGGTGCTCGCGGACGGCACGCTCGCTCGCTATGCGGACGAGGAGTTCGGGGGTCGCACGGTCGACGATCTCTTCGCAGCCGTGAGCTACGGCAAGATCGCGCCGGCGGTGATCGCGCGCTGGCTGGGCGGAACCGAGACGACGGACGAGAAGGAGTCCGCCGCTGCGAACGTCGTCCCCCGTCGCCTCCGCCGCCTCTTCCAGCGGGAGCGCCGCCGCTCGCCGTCGGGGGTCCGGGTCTCGGGGACGCCCGACGTGCTCGTCCGCTTCGCGGGCTGCTGCGAGCCGCTGCCCGGCGACGAGATCATCGGCTTCGTGACGCGGGGCCGGGGCGTGACGGTGCATTCCCGAGGCTGCGTGAAGGTCTTCGCACTCGATCCGGAGCGGCGCATCGACGTGGACTGGGACACGGACAGCAAGGTCCGGCGCGCCATCGAGGTGCGAGTGACCTCGCGAGACGAGCCGGGCATCCTCGCCCGGATCACGAACACGATCTCTGCAGCGGGCCTCAACATCGGCTCCGCGCGCGTCACGACGGACGAGAGCACGGGCTCGGGCGCCGAGCAGGTCTTCGAGCTCTGGGTCGAGGACGTCGACACCCTCAATCGGGTGATGCGCCAGATCCGCAAGGTGAAGGGGGTGCGCTCCGTCGAGCGCGTGCGCGGATGAGCGCGCCGCTCAGCGTCTGCGTGCTGGCCTGCGACGAAGCGGACGCGTTGGAGGCCTGTCTCTCCGGCGTGGACTGGGCGGACGAGATCGTCGTTCTCGTCGATGCCAGGAGCACGGACGGCAGCGAGGAGGTCGCACGCAGGCTGGCATCCCGGGTGGAGATCCGCCCCTACGCGGGAGACGTCGCACAGAAGAGCGCCTGCATGGCGCTGGCGAAGCACGATTGGATCCTGGTCCTCGATCCCGACGAGCGGGTGACTCCTGCACTGGCGGGATCGATCCGGACCGTGCTGGAGGATGCGGCCCGCTCGACGGATCCCGACCGGCCCCGGCCGGAACGGCCGGTGGGCTATCGGGTCGACCGCATGACCTTCCATCTCGGGCGTTGGATCCGGCACGGCGACTTCTATCCGGATCGGAAGCTGCGGCTCTTCCGTCGTTCGCGGGCGCGATGGGTGGGCCGCGATCCGCACGGCCGCGTCGAGGTGGACGGCGAGGTCGGCGATCTCGCCGGCGTGCTCGAGCACTACAGCTATGCGGATCTCGCGGATCAGATCGGGCGCATCCAGTTCTTCAGCGATCAGGCGGCCGACTCGCTCGTCGCCGAGGGCATTCCCTTTCGTCTCCGTCGGCTCGTGCTGCATCCCCCCGGCCGCTTCCTGCGGACCTATCTGCTGCGCCGCGGGTTCCTCGACGGCATTCCCGGCCTCGTGATCGCCGTCGCGAGCGCGTTCTACGTGTTCCTCAAGTACGCCAAGCATTGGGAGAGAGCGCGCGCGCGGGGAGATCGGGAGCCCCGGGCTTGAGGATCCTCCAGCTCTCGAGCGACTGGAAGTGGACGGGACCCGCCGAGCCGATGGTGGTGCTGACGCGGGCGCTTCGTGCGCGCGGGCATGGGGTCGAGCTGGTCTGCCCGCCTCCGCCGCCGGAGGCGAATCGCAGCCTGTGGGAGGAGGCGCGCGCTCGCGGCGTGGAGCCCGTCGCCGCCCTCGAGCGGGGGCGCAGCGCCCTGCGACCGGGCGATGGGGCGGTGGTGA
This sequence comes from uncultured Spirochaetaceae bacterium, assembly GCA_964466005.1. GTDB lineage: Bacteria > Myxococcota_A > UBA9160 > UBA9160 > UBA4427 > UBA4427. Next base: position 5,247 of record CAYXLY010000245.1, read on the forward strand.
CGCGTCTGCGTCGGTGGCTCCACGACGACGCGGACGGAGCCCCCTTCGACGTCGTGCACTGCTGGCATGGCCGAGACCACGTGCTGGCCGCACGGGCGCTCCGGAGGCTGCGGGGCCGGCCTCCGCGTCGTGGTCTCCAGCGGGCCGGGAGCCCGGCGATCGTCCGATCCCTCGCCTCGGCCGAGCCGGTGGCGGCGTGGCCCTGGAATCGCTGGCTCCTGGGGCCGGCCTGCGACGGCCTGATCTGCGTGAGTCGGAGCGCACGCGAGGCGCAGAGACCCCTCCGCGGAGGGCGTCCGATCGCCGCCGTACCGGGAGCGGTGGAGGCCGAGCGGCTGCGATCCGGCCGGGATCCGCAGGGCGACCGAAGCGAGCGGACGGCGATGCGGACCCGGCTGGGCATCGCGGCCGGGGCTCCCGTGATCGGGGTCGTCGCGAGGATCCAGCGCCACCGGCGCTTCGACCTGCTGCTCGAGGCCATGCAGCGATTGATCCGAGCGCGCCCGGACGCGCGGCTCGTCCTGATCGGCCGGGGGACACACGCGGAGACCGTGGCCGCGGAGCCCGCGCGGCGCATGGGCCTCTCGGCGCACGTGGTCTTCGCCGGCTATCGGGTGGCCGACTATGCAGCGCTGCTTCGTTGCCTCGACGTCTTCTGCTTTCTCGTGCCGGGCTCGGACGGATCCTGTCGCGCACTGCTCGAGGCGGCGACCGTCGGTCTGCCGCTGGTGGGCACGAGGCGGGGCGCCATTGCCGAGATCATCCGGGACGGCGAGACCGGAGAGCTGGTCGACGAGGATCCGGAGCATCTCGCACGGGCCTGGCTGCGGCTGATCGAGGACCCGGCCCGGCGGCGCGCATTAGGCGAGGCGGCGGCACGCGACGCGCGTCGACGATTCACGCCCGAGGGACTCGCCGCATCCGTCGAGGCACTCTACGCGGAGGCGATGCGGACGCAGCGACGCTGAGGCGGTCCGCGTCGACGGGCGCCGAGCGGGGGGCGGGTCAGGACTCCGGCGGGGACGCCTGCTGCACCCCGATCAGCTCGCGGTAGATGCCCGGACGCGCCATCAAGGTCTCATGGTCTCCGACGTCGACGATCCGGCCCCGGTCGAGCACGACGATCCGGTCGGCGTGTCGGATCGTCGTCAGGCGATGGGCCACGATGAAGATCGTCCGCTGTCCACGAAGCGCGTCGATCGCCGCCTGCACGGCCCGCTCGGTCTTGGCGTCGAGCGAGCTCGTGGCCTCGTCGAAGACGAGGATGGCCGGGTCGCGCAGGATCGCCCGCGCGATCGTGATGCGCTGGCGCTGGCCGCCCGAGAGACGGAGGCCGAACTCCCCGACACAGGTGTCGTATCCGTCGGGCAGCTGCTCGATGAACTCCTCGGCCCGCGCCGCGGCCGCCGCGGCGCGTACCGCCTCCATCGAGGCGTCGGGGCGGCCGTAGCGGATGTTGTCGAGGATCGAGGCGTCGAAGAGAAAGGGCTCCTGTGTCACGACGGCCAGATGGTCGAGGAACGAGTCGCGCTGGAGATCCCGCAGGTCGACGCCGTCGATCTCGATCGAGCCCCGCGTCGGATCGTGGAAGCGCAGCAGGAGATCCATGAGGGTGCTCTTGCCCGTCCCGGTCCGGCCGACGAAGGCGACCACCTCGCCGGGACGGACCTCGAGGTCGATGCCGGCGAGGATCGGCTGTGCTCCATAGTCGAAATACACGTCGCGAAAGCGGATGCCCTCCCGAAGCCCCTCCATCGGTCGCGCGTCGGGACGGTCCGGGGGCTCCTCCTCGGCATCGAGGAGC
>CAYXLY010000246.1:0-7046 GCA_964466005.1 uncultured Spirochaetaceae bacterium
CTTCCAGCTGCTGGTGGCCGACGAGCGACAGGCGAGGCTCGTGATCTATCGCGCGCGGCCGGAGATCGTGGCGCTGCTGCCCGGTGTCCATGTCGTGGGGAACGTCGAGGAGAGAATGGACGAGGGCGCGGATCCGACGCCGCCCGAGTCGAGGATGAGGAAGCTGACGCGCGTGCGTCGACGCGTCGAGAGGATGATGACGCAGCCCGATCAGGACCTGCTCGAGGGGCTGGCCGGGATCTGCCGGGAGCATGTCGCGGCGGACGGGGCGCAGGCACCGAGGTCGCAGGCAGCGAGAGGGTCGACCTCCTTCGAGTCGACCTGCGTGCATGCGGGAGAGACCTATGGAACCCGGAGCTCGCTCCTCCTCGAGCTGGCCGGGAAGCCGGAGGCGAGTCGACTCTGGGGGACGGACGGGGCGCCCTGCGAGCGTCCCTACGAAGATCTATCGCCCCTGCTGCGGGCGCTCGACGTGAGGTCGGGCCCGGCGGCGGAGGCCGAAACCGAGGCGAGGACGAAGCGTTGAGAAGAATCGGCAGCAACATCCGAAAGAAGAGTTCCGAGGAGCGGTCGCACCGCCTGACGAAGAACATCATCGAGTACTCGGACACGGAATCGCCCAGGAACGACTACCCGCGCAAGATCGTGTCGCCCACCCGGGCGTCGGCCTGCTGCACGGACGAGAGCCGCATCAACGTCGGCTCGGTCCGCGAGGTGGAGGGGTTCAAGTTCTGCTACCGCGTCTGCCAGGAATGTGGGCATGCGGTGAAGTACTTCTACCCGTCGATCGAGTCGACGAGCCCGGCACTCAAGGCCTACCGCGAGCGCCAGAAGTACATGCTCCAGTAGGAGCAGGCCGAGGAGAGCCGGCCAGAGCAGCCGGTCCGGCGAGCGAGCGTCCCCGCCCGCGCGCGGGCGAAGCCTCGAGGAGGCGGTCGAGTCATCGGCCGCCTCCTTTCTTTTGGACAGGGGCCTTCCCTACTCGGACAGGGGCCTTCCCGATCTCGGGCCCTATCTCCCGGCCTGCCCTTTTCGAGAGGCCCCGCGCGTAGGATCATTCACGTGGCAGCGAGGCGGGCGGGCAGGCCGTATCGTCTGGCGGCCAGCCGAGACCGTCCTGGTCGAGGCCGTCTTGGCCGCGGCCGGCCAGCCGGGAGCTCCCCGTCCGGGAGTCTTCTCCAGGAGCTTCGAGAGAGACGATGAGCTCGTCTTCGTCTTCCAGGATCCGGACGCTCGGCGACGCCGAGGCCTATCTCGACGGGCTCATCAACCGCGAGCGCGCGCCCGGCTACGCCTACGCACGCCTCGATCTCCGACCCATCCGCGCGCTGCTCGACCGTCTCCGCCAGCCGGACGAGGTGCTCTCCGTCGTCCATGTCGCCGGCTCGAAGGGCAAGGGCTCGACCTGCCTGCTGGCGGAGTCGATCCTGCTCGAGCTCGGCGAGTCGGTCGGCACCTTCACGTCGCCTCATCTCGAGAGCTGGGTCGAGCGCTTCCGCGTCGACGGTCGGCCGGTCGAATGGCCCCGGCTCGTCCACGCCGTCGACCGCATCCGGCCCCATGTCGAGGCCCTGCGCGCGGGACCCCGCGCGGTCTGGCCGAGCTTCTTCGACGTGACGACGGCCGTCGCCTTCCTGATCTTCGCCGAGTCGGGCGTCGACCACGCGCTGATCGAGGTCGGCCTCGGAGGCCGGCTCGACTCGACCAACGTCGTCTGGCCCCGGGTCACCTGCATCACGAGCATCGAGCTCGAGCACGTCGACAAGCTCGGCCCCACCGAGGCTGCGATCGCGGGCGAGAAGGCCGGCATCCTGAAGCCGGGCATCGTGGCCGTCCTCGGGCCCCTGCGACCCGAGGCGGAGGCCGTGATCCGCGCGCGAGCGGAGACGGTCGGGGCCCCGACGCGTGCCTGGGGCGAGGCCTTCGAGGTGCTCGAGTCCCCGCTCGAGGGAGGCCGGGAGGGCAGCGTCTTTCGTTATGTGGAGCGGCGTCCCGGGGAGCAGCGTGCAGAGCACCGATCGGGTCGTGAAGCGGCTCGGCCGACGGAGCGCCGGCCGGACGACGCTGCGGAGGGCCCTGGCGCGCGGGAGCTCGATCCGGAGACCGAAGCCGGCGACTTCGAGGTCGAGGTCGAGCTCGCGATGTCCGGCGCGCCGGCGCGAACCAACGCCGCGCTGGCGATCGCCTGCGTGCGGGCCCTCGACGCTCATCCCGCCGAGACGCTCGCGCCGGCGATCCGCCGGGCGCTGGCGCGAGCGAGGCTGCCGGGGCGGATCGAGCGCCTCGACTCCGATCCCGCGGTCCTGATCGACTCGGCGCATACGGCGCGCTCGGCCCGCGCCCTGGCCGATGCCCTCGCGACGCTGGCGCCGACGGGCTTCGATCTGCTGCTCTCGGTGTCGAGCGACAAGGATCTGGGCTCGCTTCTCGAGCCGCTGCTCCCCGCCGCCCGGCGCGTCTGGACGACCTGCGCCGATCCGATCCGCTCGCTCCCGGCCGAGGGGCTCGCCGAGTCCGTCCGGAGCGCCGGTCGTCCGGACCTCGAGGTCGTCGCCGTCGGGGATCCGGCCGAGGCGATCCCGCGCGCGCGTGCGGCGCTCCCGGATGGAGGCGTCCTCTGCGTCACGGGCTCGATCTATCTCGCCGGTCTCGCCCGGCGTCTGCTGAGTGGAGGCGACCCGCGCCCTCCGGCTCGCTCAGGATCGAGCCGCGGATCGAGTCGGTGAACGAGTCCGTGGACCAGCCGGTGCCAGAGCCGTGGAACGAGTCGCCGACCGCGCCGCCGACCGAGCCGACGATCGAGCTGGCGAGAGAAGAGGATCTCGGCCATCTCCCGGAGATCGAGCGCCGGGCGGCGCGGCTCTTCTCGCCCGAGGATCTGCCGCCGGAGGTCGCCGCCCGGACGATGCCCCCGGATCGGCTTCGGAGCGCCCAGCGCGAGCAGCGGCTCTGGGTCGCCCGCGAAGAAGAAGGCGGCCGACCCGTCGGCTTCGCCCTGCTCGGCGTGCGGCGACGCGACGCCTGCCTCGAGGAGATCGACGTCGACCCCGACCACGGGCGCCGCGGGCTCGGGCGTCGGCTCGTCGAGACCGTCCGCGACGCGGCGCGCGCGCGCGGACATGACCGGCTGCTGCTGGCGACCTTCCGCGACGTGCCCTGGAACGCGCCCTTCTACGCCCGCCTCGGGTTCGAGATCGTCGAGCGGATCGGGGAGGGCGAGCGCGACGCCGGGCTGCGGGCCATGCGTCGGGAGGACGTCGAGGCCGGCCTCGACCCGAGCCGCCGCGTCCTCATGCGCCTCGCTCTGTAGGGCTCGGCCCCCCGAAGCTCGCCCTCGAAGCCACCCTGCTCTGCTCGTCGCACGACGCGCCCCGCAATCAAGACGCGAGAGCTCGCCGCCGAGTGGCCGAGGGGCTGTCCGCCGCGGCGCGCGCCCAGCGGACGATCCGATCTCCCGCCCGTTGCGCTCCCGACAGGTTGCGTGAGACCGGTCCGATCTCCAGCTCGGCCAGCGGTCCGCTGACGAAGATCCGCGGATGCCATCGCAGGGCGCGATCGATGATCGGATAGTCGCAGGCGGCGCAGGGGAGACCGAGCGTCTCGACGAGCTCGTCGACCATCTCGCCACCAGGGCGATGCGTCGCATGGCCCGTCGCGAGGAGCACGTGGTCCGCGATCAGTCGGCCGGTCGAGGTCACGAGAACGATCCTGCCGTCGTTCGATCGGCTGCATGGGCGAGCACCTTCGACCTCTGCCGGATGGAGATCGATGCGTCCGTCCCGGATCGCCTGACGCAGGGCGCGATGGATCTCGGGAGGCATCGAGCCTCGATGCCGCGCGACTCGGATCATCTCGCGTCTCGCGTCGGGATCCGGCTCCCGGGCGAATCCGTTCATGTGCATCGGTCCCTGCCAGCCGGGATCGCTGTCGAACTGCTCGACCCGCAAGGCGCCTCGCGTGACCAGAGAGACCTTCCTGCCGGCGGAGGCGAGACGAAGTGCGGTCTGGGCGCCGGAGATACCTGCCCCCACGACGACGACGTGTCGCCAGGCAGGGGACTCGCTCAGATCGAAGCCGGGATCGAAGACGTGATCGAGGGTCTCGCGGGCCTCCTCTGCGAGCGCGCGAGCCCAGGATGGCCACGTCGGCTTTCGTGGCGCCCCGAGCGCGAGGACGAGCTGGCGGGTCTCGATCGGCGCTCCGTTCGCCAGGTGGACGCGCAGCCCCTGCGCGAGCGGCTCGATCCGCAGGGCGCGGTCGCAGGCATGGAGATCCGTCAGCGCATGGCGCTCGATGACGGCGCGACAGTGTCGATCGAAGAGCTCGAGCGATGGACGGTTGTAGGGCCGCGTGAACGGACGCGACAGCCGCGAGCGTCGGACGTGCGCGAATCGCTGGAGCGATCCGGCCGACACATCGATGTGATGCACGGCGGGCGATCGGAGATAGCGCATGCCGGTATTTCGCGAGCAGCGACGCCAGCGCTCGAGGAGGCGGGGCTGATCGTCCAGGATCCGGAGATCCGCCGCCGCGACCGCGGCCTCCGTGCGCAGCCGCAACGCGAGATGCACGCCATGGGGTCCCCCGCCGACGATCAGCCAATCGAGCATTCCACCTCTTTCCGGCCTCCCGTCCCGACGACCTCTGCCGGGGGATCTCCCGGCGAGTTCGACGAGGGTCTGCCTGCGAGCGACCCGCTCTTCTCGATGAGGCGCGTAGACCCGCGTCCTGCCTGGCCGGATGTGCCGGTCGCAGGGGCGTCGTTCCCTTTCTCTTCGATCTTCTCGATTCTCTGCGAGCTCGCGGACGCGCTCAGGGACGTTCCGGCGGTTCCTCCTCCGCCATCGCGTCCAGCGCCCTCAGTCGCGCGCGCGCCGGCCCGAAGCCGGGGTTCTCGTCGAGGCTCGCCCGATAGGCGCGTGCCGCCCGCGAGGACGCGCCCCTCGCCTCCGCGATCAGGCCTTCGTGATAGCGGGTGCGCCACAGGGGAGCCCCGAGCCGCCGCGCCCTCTCGAGGTCGCGCAACGCGGCATCGTGGTGTCCGTCGAGGTAGTGGACGCTGGCCGAGAGCTCGCGCAGCCCGGCGTGGTCCGGCGTGAGCTCGATCTGCTCGTCGAGCAGCCTGCGGGCGAAGCGCAGGTTGCCCTCCGTGATCGCGATGCGAGACCGAAGAAGCGCGGCATCGGGCTGGACCGGCATGAACCGACGCAACGCATCGAGGTCCTGGGCGGCCTCCGCGATCCGTCCCGACTCGAAGCCGACCACGGCATGGGCGAGGAGGACCTGCGGGTCGCGCGGGAACTCGATGGCGAGTCTCTCGATGCGCTTGCGCGTCCTCTCGCAGTCGATCAGCGGCGTCTCGCCCGGGCGCCGCTGCTCGCAGGTCGCGCCGTCTTCCCGGACGCGACGCCAATCCTCGAGGAGCGCTTCGAGTCGGACGCGGGGATCGTGCGGATGCGTGGCTCCCTTCGTCCGGCAGCCCCCACCGAGGATCAGCACAGCGCCGATCGCGACCAGGACCCCGAGACGCGTCCGAGCCCGTCTTCCTCGGCGCGGCGCGCCAGGGGCGGAGGGCGCAGAACGCCGACCCGGGATCGAATCCACGCCCCTCGCTGGGTCGGGGTTCATGAGATGGACACTAGTCACGAGCGGCTCTCCCCGGACGACGCTCGAACCACGCGAGAGGCATCTCTTCTCCTCGCTCGCGCAGCCGCTCGACGCAGCGCGGGACGATCCCGGTCGGCGCGAAATCTCCGCGGACCCGGCCGGCGGCAAAGCCCGCGTGATGAAAGCGGAAGAGGTCCTGGAGCAGGGCGACGTCGCCCTCGAGGCCCGTGATCTCGGCGACATGGGTCACACGACGGACGCCGTCCTGACCACGCTCGACGTGGACGAGCAGGTCGAGGGCGGACACGATCTGCTCTCGGATGGCCCGTGCGGGCAGCTCGATGCCCGCCATCAGGACGAGGGTCTCGAGGCGGGCCAGGGCGTCGCGGGGCGAGTTGGCGTGGACGGTCGAGAGGCTGCCTTCGTGTCCGGTATTCATGGCCTGGAGCATGTCGAGGGCTTCGCCGGCTCGGACCTCGCCGACCAGGATGCGATCGGGGCGCATGCGGAGCGCGTTCACGACGAGCTCGCGCTGGGTCACGAGGCCCGCGCCCTCGACGTTGGGCGGACGCGTCTCGAGACGAACCACGTGTCGTTGATCGAGCTGGAGCTCGAGCGTGTCCTCGATCGTGACGACGCGCTCGTGGTCGGGGATCGCCTCGGCCAGAGCGCCTAACAAAGTCGATTTTCCCGCGCCAGTCCCTCCGGAGACCAGGATGCTCTGGCGATGCCGGACGGCCGCGTGCAGGAACTCGCGCATCGGAGCGCTGAGCGCACCCGCTCGCTCGAGCTCCCGGGCGCGGAGTCGATGTCGCCCGAAGCGGCGGATCGAGAGGGTCGGGCCGTCGGGCGAGATCGGCGGCAGGGTCGCGTTCACCCGCGATCCATCGGGCAGTCGCAGGTCGGCCATGGGCTGGGCCGCGTCGATGCGACGATTGGCGCGAGCGGCGATCCGCTCGATCACGCGCAGCAGATGAGCGTCGTCCCGAAAGGCGATCGGCGTCTCCTCGAGACGACCGCCGCGCTCGACGAAGACCCGGGAAGGGCCGTTCACGAGGATGTCGGTGACCGCGGGATCCGACATCAGGGGGGCGAGCGGTCCGATGCCCAGAGCCTCCTCGGCGAGCGTGTCGACGAGGCCGCGTCGCTCCCGCTCGTTCAGGGCCAGATCCTCCTGCTCGAGCACGCGCGCGACGAAACGCTCGACCCGTACGGCGATCTCGTCGTCCGAGGCGTCGAGGAGTCCGGCCTCCGTCAGCTCGTCGACGAGCCGGGCTCGCAGCATCGCCGTGACGTCGGGCGCCCGACGACGGGCCGGGGACTCTTCGAGGCGCGCCATCTCGAAGGAGCGATGGGAGCGCTCCCGAGTCTGACTGCTCGCCCAGGAGGCGTACTCCCGAGTCATCGAGCCCTGCAGCCGGGCGCGCAGGGCGTCCGCC
>CAYXLY010000247.1:0-7028 GCA_964466005.1 uncultured Spirochaetaceae bacterium
GCCTGCGCGACCTGCCAGACCATGCGGAGCGCGATCGGCCGGATGGCGGGGCCCGAGAGCCCCCCCAGCACGTTCGAGAGCACGGGCCGGCGGGTCTGCACGTCGACCTCCATGGCCTGGATCGCGTTGATCAGGGAGACCGCGTCGGCCCCCTCGGACTCGCAGACGCTCGCCATCTCGGCGATCCGGGTCACGTTCGGCGACAGCTTCACGAGCAGGGGCCCGCTCGTCGCCGCACGCACCGTCCGTACCAGCTCCCCGAGCAGGGCCGGATCCTGACCGAACTCGATGCCACCGGCCTTCACGTGCGGACACGAGGCGTTGATCTCCACGCCCGCGACGCGCGGATGCTCGGAGACCCGGCCGACGAGCTCCGCATAGGCGCCCGGCTCGGTCCCGAAGGCGCTCGCGATCACGACCACCCCCTCCGGCAGGGCAGGCAGCTTCTCCTCGAGGAAGGCACGCACGCCGACGTTCTCGATGCTGATCGCGTTGAGCATGCCCGCCGGCGTCTCCGCGATCCGGGGCGGAGGATTCCCCGAGCGCGGCTCCATCGTGAGGCTCTTCGCGACGAAGCCGCCGATCCCTTCGAGGTCGAGGAAGGGGGCGAGCTCCGTGCCATAGCCGAAGGTCCCCGAGGCCGTCAGCACGGGGTTGCGGAGCTCGATCCCGGCGAGATCGACCCGCTCGTCGACGATCACGGGGGCGGTCACGGCAGCCCCTCCCAGTCGATCTCGCGCGCCTCGAAGACCGGCCCGTCGCGGCAGACCAACGAGAAGCCCCCGTCCTGGCGCGGGGCCGCACAGCCCAGGCAGACCCCGAAGCCGCAGGCCATGGGATTCTCCAGGGAGACCCAGCAGCGCATCGAGTGGATCTCGGCCAGCTCGGCACAGGCCCGCATCATCGGCGTGGGCCCGCACGCGAAGACGGCAGCCTCCGAGCCGAACCGCTCGATCCACTCCGCCAGGGCCTCCGTCACGCGCCCCCGGCGCCCGAAGCTTCCATCCTCGGTCGTGCAGGTCAGGGACAGACCGGAGAGGGACTCGAAGTCGCCGCGGCCGATCAGGTCCCGCTCGGTCCGAGCTCCGAGGGCCACGCAGACGGGGCGACCGACCGCGAGGAGCGCCCCGGCGAGCTCGAAGAGCGAGGCGATGCCCGTGCCTCCCCCGACGAGCAGGGCAGGGGCCGCTCCGCCCTCGATCGGGAATCCACGTCCCAGAGGGCCGACGACCCCGAGCGTCTGCCCGGGCTCGGTCTCGGCGAGCAACGTCGTCCCCCGACCGACGACCCGATAGAGGAGCTCGATTCGAGCCGCCGAGGCCTCGCCCTCGGGCGGACCCTCGAGCGCAGCGAGGTTGCGATAGACGGCCATCGGTCGCGGAAGCAGCGGATCCCGACGCATCGCCGCCGAGTCCGCCCCTGCCCCGATCATCAGGAATTGTCCGGGCCTCGAGCCCGGCCAGTCCGGGACCTCGAGCAGCAGCTTCCGCCCGCTGCCCTCGACCGCGTTCGCCAGCACGCGGGCACGGCCCCGGATCGGGGGGGCCGCCGGCTCGACTCCCATGCTCACGTCGCCCAAATCCGTATTCCCACCTTCCCGACCCGCGCTCCCGCGCTCGTCCCGCGTCCGGCCGGTCCGTCCCGTCGAGGCCCTCCCGGCCCCGCGGCCGCTCCCCCCGTTCGCGCCGCGCTCAGCGTCCGGGCCGCGCTCACCGCCCGGAGGCAGAGCCGGTCGCTCGCAGCGTGCACCGCAGGAGCAACGCATCGTCGCCGCCGGGGTAATAGCGTGCCCGCCTCCCGACGACCACGAAGCCGAGCCCCGCGTAGAGGGCGCGCGCCGGGAGATTCGACTCGGCGAGCTCGAGCAACGCCTCGATCAGTCCCGCCTCCCGAGCCTCGTCGAGGAGGCGGGTCATGAGGGCCCGGGCAGCCCCCTGGCGCCGGGCCGAGGGCAGCACGCCGACCTGATCGATCTCGAGCCCGTCGAGGATCCGGCGTGCGAGCACGACGCCCACCGCCCGTCCCTCCTCGTCCAGCACCCACCGAGCGAAGGATCCGGTCTGATCGAGGGCGGAGGCGACGCTGGAATGCCCCCAGCCTCCGGGCAGGCTCGCAGCGATGAGATCCGCGACCCGGTCGACGGACTCCCCTCCGACCCGATGCACCCGCCACTCCATGCTCGACCCCCGTCCTCTCGCTCCTGCGCCCACCCTGCCGAAACGACTCGCCGGGCGCTCCGACCGGGACGAAGGCCGGCGCCGCCTCCGAGACAGAGTAGGCGGATCGGGAATCAAGACCGACCCATTGCCGGTCGATAGAAAGCCCTGGGGTCGACCCCGGGGAGCACCGGGTCCCCCCTCACGAGGCGCTCTTGGTCACGGAACCCACGACGCAAGACGAGATCCCGGTCGGGGATCCCGACGACCGACGGGCCTTCGAGGCCCGCGAGGAGCAGCTCTTCCTCGAAGGACGCTGGGAGGATCTCGCCGGGCTCTATCGCCGTCGACTGGCGGCCTCCTCCGTCGCGGCCGACGTCTCGCTCCAGATCCCGCTCCTCCTGCGCCTCGCCCAGGTCTACGAGGAGAGGATCCTCGATCCGATCGGCGCCAGCGAGACCTATTGGAAGCTGGCCCGCCTCGATCCCGGTCATCGGCCTGCCCTGAGGCAGCTTCGCGGCCTCCACGAGCGCGCCGGCCAATGGGATCTCGTGCTCCAGATCGCGGAGATCGAGGGCCAGGCCGAGATGTCGCCCTACGAGCGCGCCGCCTTCGAGGCGGAGCTCGGTCGCATCTGGCACGAGGAGCTCAGCGACGCCGAAGAGGCGATGAGAGCCTACGAGCGGGCCCTCGCAGCGGATCCCGACCATCCCGCCGCCCTTCAGGCACTGGCCGACCTGCATCGACGGGCCGATCGCCCCGAGGCCGCCGTCGCCCTGCTCGAACGACTCACGGTCCGACTCCGGGGGCCCGAGCGCGCACCGGCGTGGATCGCACTCGGCACCCTCCACGCAGGTCCCCTGGGCGATCCGGCCCGGGCTGCGGTCTGCTTCGACTCCGCGCTCGAGGACGACCCCTTCCAGACCGTGGCCGCCGAGTGGGCTCTCCTGCTCGCGACGGCGGCCGAGGACTGGCCCTCCGTCGCCCAGCTGCTCGAGCGCCGCTTCGACCTCGCCTCGGGCGCACGCCACAGAGCGGCCATCGCCGTGGAGGCCAGCCAGCTCCAGCTCTTTCAGCTCGGCTCGACCGCAGGTGCCCGGGCCTGGGTCGACCGGGCCGTCGAGCTCGCCCCCGAAGATCCAGCGGTCCTGCTCGCCCGGGCGGACGTCGAGCGCGCCGACGACGACCCACGGGCCCTGCTCGAGACGCTGGATCGCCTCTGTGCACAGGAGCAGATGCCCCCTTCCCGCGCCCTGCTGTGGGAGAGCGCCCGGCTCCACGCGCGCTTCGGTCAGCCCCGAGCGGCGCTCGACGCCCTCGAACGCGCCCGAGCACGCCCAGGCCCGGCCGGAGGCACCGATCGCGTCGAAGAGAGCGAGCGGCTCGCGCTCCAGGCCGACTGTCTCCGCCAGCTCGGCGAAGCGGCAGAGCTGGCCGAGCTGCTCGAGACCTGGACCGCGATCGAGAGCGACGCTGGCGGCAGCGGCAGCGGCAGCGGCGACGGCGGCGACGGCGACGGCGGACGCGTATCGCGACTCCACGAGCTCGCCCGGCTCTACGAGGAGGATCTCGGCGACGACGACTCCGCGCACGGCGCCTGGCAGCGGGCCTTCGATCTCGATCGGACCGGAACCGAGGCCTTGGACGCCCTCGAGCGCATCCATCGCAAGCGCGACGATCCCGAGGCCCTGCGAGCCCTCTTCGAGACCGCGCTCGAGCATCTCGGAGCCTCCGCGCCCGCCGAGCTCTCCGCGAAGCTCGGGACGCTCCTGCTCGAGGGCTTCGCAGACCTGCCTGCGGCGCGCGTCCGGCTCGAGGCGGCGCTGGAGCAGAGCCCGGGCTGCCGCCCCGCCCTCGCCACGCTGCAGCGGATCGCAGAGCGGATCGCCGAGGAGAGTGGAGACCCGGACCTGCTTCTCGATCTCTGTGCGAAGGAGGTCGAGAGTGGAGTCGACGAGACTCGGATGGCGGAGATCGTCGCGACGGTGGCGCCGATTCTCGAGGGTCGGGGTCGCCTCGAGGAGGCGCTCGAGTGGGCGACGCGCTGGAGACGTTCGGCTCCCGGAGATCGACGCCCACTCGCGCTCGTCGCCGATCTCGCCGAGCGACTCGGGCGTCCCGACCTCGAGCTCGAAGCGCGACGGGCGCTCGTCCGCCTTCAGACGGGCGTCCAGAAGAGCGCCACCCTGCGTCGGGTCGCGGCGCTCCACTCGCAGACCGGCGCGGACGAGGCCGCTGCCCAGGCGCTCCGGGAAGCGAACGCGAGCCAGCCGGGGGAGCTCGAGACGGTGACGGCCCTGTGCGACGCCTATCGAAGGCTCGAACGCCCCCGCGAGCTCGTTCAGTCCCTGCGTCAGAAGCTGGAGCTCCTGCCGCTCGAGGCGCAGTCCGACACGCTCGAGGAGCTCGCCCAGCGACTCCAGGATCCGCTGGGCGATCTCGCCGCCGCCACCGTCGTCCGATGGCGACTGATCGAGCTCCCCCGGCCGCCCGAAGGCGCCGAGCAGGCGCTCGAGACGCTGCTCGAAGAGGCGGGACGTTATGCGGAGCTGGTGCAGCGACTCGACGAGAGGCGCGAGCGGCTGGGAGACGACTCGGAGGAGGCCCTCGAGCTCGATCGCCGGCGCGCGCGGCTCCGACTGGACGCGCTCGGTCGCAGCGAGGAGGCGGCTCGGATCCTGGCCGGGCTCCATGCGCGGCATCCGGAAGATCCGGAGCTGCTCGACGACCTCGAGCGCGCACTCCGCGTCTCGGACGACGCGCGTGGACTCTGCGCGCTCCTCGAGGAGCGGGCGGGACGGGAGCCGGACGAGACACGTCGGCTGGCGATGCACTTCGAGCGCGCGTCCCTGCTCGAGGAATCGCTCGGCGAGCCCCTCGGCGCCTGCGACCTGCTCGAAGCGTGCACGCGCGAGTCGACGAGCGCGACGCTCGCCCGGGAGGCGTGCGACCGGCTCGAGGAGCTCCTGGAATCGCTCGGGCAGTGGCGAAGGCTGCGCGACCTCCTCCTGCGGCGCTGCGACGACGGCCTGCCGGAGGACGAGGAGTGCGCCCTCCGCGAACGCATCGCGCGACTGTCCGCCCAGCGGCTGCAGGACCTCGAGCACTGCGCGGAGCAGACCGAGATCGTCGTGCGACTCGCGCCGACCCGGCTCTCCGCCTGGCAGACGCTCCAGACGCTCTACGGCGGAGACCTCGAGCGTCCCGGCGACTTCCTGCGCGCCACGGAGGGCGAGCTCGCGCAGAGCCCTCCCGAGTCGCGGGAGCTCACGCTTCGGGTCGCCGCAGCCAGACTCCTGCTGGACGACGAGCGACGCCCCGCCGATCGTGAGCGCGCCGAGGCCCATGCCCACCACGCGCGCGTGCTCGAGATCGATCCGGGCCACGGCGAGGCCGCGGAGGCGCTCGCCGACCACCACGAGCGCGAGGGACGCCCGCAGGCGGCCGCCCGGGTGCTCCGGATGCGTCTCGAGAGCGATCCGGACGCGAGCGGTCCCGAGACCGACGCGCTGCGTCTGCGACTGGCCCGGATCCACTCCGAGGAGCTGGGTCAGCCCGAGCGGGCGCGCCCCCTCCTCGAGGCGGCCCGCCTGGCTACGGGCCCCTGCGAGTCCATCGACGAGGCCCTGGCCGAGATCCACCTTCGGACCGGAGACGACGAGGCGCTCGCGGCCCTCTGTCGCGAGCGGCTCGACTCCACGAGCGACAGTCCGTCCAGCCTCCCCTGGCGGGTCCGACTCGCCGCGAGCGAGCAGCGTCTGGGGCGACTCGAAGACGCCGCGCGCAGCTATCGGGCCGCCCTCATCGACTCCCCCGACGATCGGGAGATCGAGCAGGCGTTGATCGCGATCTACCGCGCCCTCGAGGAGCCCGAGCCGCTGGTCGAGCTGCTCGAGAAACGCCTTCCCCACGCCTCGGCCGACGAGTCCATCGCGCTGCGCCTCGAGCTGGCGACCTGGCATGCAGAGGCCCTCGGCGCGCCGCGGGAGGCACTCGTTCAGCTCGAGCGCCTCCTCGAGATCCACCCCGGACATCACGAGGCCCTCGACCGCGCGCTGGCGCTCAGCGAGTCACTCGGCGACGTCCCCGCGCGTCTCGACCTGCTCGAGCGCGCCCTCGCGCTTCCGCGCCCCGGGGCGCAGAGAGCTCGCCTCCTCGAGCAACGAGGGCATCTCTTCGCGGAGTCGACCGAGCAGGTCGAGCGCGCCCTGCCCTGCTTCCGGGAGGCTCTCGCACTCGACCCATCGGCCTCGAGCGCTCGCGACGCCCTCCGCGCGCTGCTCGAGCGGCTGGAGCGATGGCCGGCCGTGCTCGACTGTCTCTTCCTCGAAGTGAGCGAGGCGGACGCGACCCGACGCGTCGCGCTCCTCGAAGAGGGTCTCGAGATCGCCTGGGAGCGACTCGGTCCCGATGCCGCTCTGCCCTGGATCGAGCGGCTGCGCGCCGAGCGCCCGACGGACGCGTCCCTGCTCGAACGGATGGCCGACGCGCATCGACGCGCCGGCCGTTTCGAGGCGACCCTGCGTGCGTGGGACGCGGAGCTCGAGCTTCGCCTGGACCCTGCGCACCGTTGCCGGCTGTACCTGGAGCGGGCCCAGCTGCTCGAACGCGAGATCGGGTCTCCGGGGCGAGCGCTCCTCGCCTATCAGCGAGCCCTCGAGCTCGAGCCCGAACGCGACGACATCCTGGCGGAGCTCGACCGTCTCTACGACTCCATGCAAAGACCCTTCGAGCGAGCGGCGATCCTCGAGCGACGCGTTCCGGGTCTCGATGGACCGCCGGGCATCGCGATGCGGAAGACGCTCGCGGACCTCTGCTCGGAGGAGAGATCGGAAGAGCACACGTCTGAACTCCAGTCACTCCGGAGAATCT
>CAYXLY010000248.1:0-6970 GCA_964466005.1 uncultured Spirochaetaceae bacterium
AGCCACGTCACGGTTCTCGAGCGGCCGGTGCTCTCCGCCACGTTGATCGCCGCGCTCCGTGCGGGGCTGCAGTCGCGACGGCGCCAGCTGCAGGTCCGCGACGAGCTCGCGCGGCGGCGTCAGGCCGAGAGGGCGCTGCAGGAGAAGACGCGTGAGCTCGAGCAGGAAGATGCCCGGAAGGATCACTTCCTGGCGACCCTGGGGCACGAGCTCCGCAATCCGCTCGCCTCCCTGGACCTCGACCTGAAGCTGCTCAAGGATGGATCGCGCGAGCTCGCGGACAGCCAATGGCGTCTCGACGCGCATGTCCAGCAGCTGAGCAGCCTCGTGAACGACCTGCTCGAGGTCTCGCGCGTCACCCGGGGCAAGATCGAGCTCCGCAAGACGCGCGTCGAGCTCGTCGAGGTCGCGCGCGCCTCGTTGGCTTCCGTTCGGAGCGAGCTCGAGGATCGGCGGCAGTCGCTCCGCCTGTCTCTTCCGGAGAGCCTTGCTCTGGAAGGCGACCCCGTCCGCCTCGAGCAGATCCTCACGAACCTGCTCTCGAACGCCACGAAATACACCCCCGAGCAGGGCCGGATCGAGCTGGCGGCGAGGCAGGCGGGGGACGAGATCCGGATCGAGGTCGAGGACGAAGGCCGCGGGATCCCGTCCGCTCAGCTCACACGCATCTTCGAGCCCTTCGTCCAGGACGAAGAAGGGACGACCGGGGGCCTGGGTATCGGGCTCGCGTTGGTGAAGGGACTGGTCGAGCTCCATGAAGGGAGCGTGATCGCCGAGAGTCCCGGCCCCGGCTGCGGCGCGCGCTTCGTCGTCCGGCTCCCGGTCGGACTCCCTGACGAGATCGTCCCTCGCGCCGTCCCTGCGCGCATCGATTCCCTCTCCCGGCCGCTCCGCGTGCTCGTCATCGACGACGTTCAGGACATCGCGGACTCGCTCGCTCTTCGCCTCGACCGGCGCGGCGCCCGGACCGAGCGCGCCTATACGGGAGCCGGGGGACTCCAGAAGGCCGCCGAGCAGCAGCCCGAGGCCGTGCTCGTCGACATCGGACTCCCGGACATGACGGGCTACGAGGTGGCCGCGGAGCTGCGTTCCCGTCCCCAGGGCCACGACGCGCTCCTCGTCGCGATCACGGGCTTCGGGGACGACGCGACGCTGCAGAAGGCCCTTCAGGCCGGCTTCGACGATCGGCTCCTGAAGCCGATCGATCACGATCGGCTCCTTCAGCTGCTCGAGGAGCGATGCCACGGATCGCCCGAGACCTCCGCCGAGAGCTCGAGGGCGTAGAGGTCTACCCCAACGTCATCGCGCGCTCGGCGATGGAGGCCATCGCGCGGCGCGGCACGAAGCGGAGCGACCAGGCGACGAAGGCGTTCCCCAGCCCCGGGATCACGCTGCGCCGGCCTCTCCGCAGCGCTCGCAGGGCCGAGCGGACGACGTCCACGCTCTCCATCATCATGATGCGCTGGTAGAGGGTCGGCTGCTGACCGGAGACCTCGAGGAACTCGGTCGCCGTCACTCCGGGCGAGACGACCGTGACGCCGACGCCCGTATGCCGCAGCTCGTGGGCCAGCGCCTCGCCGAAGTTCAGGACATAGGACTTCGCTGCGGAGTAGGAGGCGTAGGTCGGAGAGGGCTGATAGGCGCCGATCGAGGCGACCTGCAGAATCCAGCCGCGCTCGCGGGCCACCATGTCCCGAGCGAAGCGCTTCGTGAGGTCGGTGAGCGCGACGATGTCGAGCTCGAGCATCTGCCGCTCGCGTTCCCAGTCGATCTCGAGGAAGGGGCCATGGACTCCGAAGCCCGCGTTGTTCACCAGGATGTCGATCGCGATCCCCTCTTCGGACAGGCGCCGATGGAGGTCTCCCGGCGCCTCCGGAGCAGAGAGATCGAGGGACACCACGCGGGTCTTCACGCCGTGGACCCGGGAGAGCTCGTCGGCCAGCGCCTTCAACCGATCCTCGCGACGCGCGACGAGCACGAGATGCGCGCCCTCGGCCGCCAGCTGACGCGCGAACTCCGACCCGAGCCCGCTCGAGGCTCCCGTCACCAGAGCCCACCGATCCTCGAAATCGGTCATCGTCCACTCCCTCCGGCCCTCTCCCGGCCTCGACTTCCCGAATCCCGGCCTCGCCCGGGAGTCTCTCAGGATCGCGATTCGCGCACCAGAGTGGCCAGAGTCGCCCACCGCAGCGGCTCGCGCCCGGCAGCGCGATGCGCCGACCCGATCTCGAAGGCATGTCGCCACTGCCTGCGCAGGATCCGGAGGCCTGCCCAAAGATCGTGGCTCGGGTCGTAGACGTGCGCCGCCTCCGCGGTGAGCCCGTTGAACTCGATCACCTTGAGCTCGCCGGCACGCAAGGCCGCCTCGCTCGGCGACCGCACGTCGTAGCGACCGAAGTCGAGTCCCGCGCGACGGCTCAGGACGTCGGTCGCCCTCTCGAGGGCCTCGCTCCAGAGATCGCTCCCGTCGAGGAAGCGACAGCCGAGCGAGTGGGTTCCGATCCGGGAGACCTGAACGGACTCGCCCGCCTCCGGAACGCGATCGAGCACGTCGCGATTCGAGGCGAGCAGCGTCTCCGCCATGGGCAGACAGACGGGATCGTCCAGGATCAGGCGCTCGAGCGGGTCGCGCCCGTTGCCGAGCACGAATCGCGGCACCTTGCGGGCCAGCGAGAAGATCCGTCCCCGGCTCTCTCCCGGCAGACGCACATGGAAGATGCCGAACTCCTCTCCCTCGATGTACTCCTGGATCAGCATCGGACCCGAAGCGCTCTGCAGGGACTCGCGCATCTCGGCCTCGCTCGCGACGATCCGCACGCCGCGACCGCGCTCTCCCACGTCGGGCTTCAGGACGAGGGGGTAGTCGAGGTCTCGGTCGCGCATGAAGCCCCGCGCCTGCTCGAGACTCCGCTCGAGCGCGCCCGCCTCGACGACGACCGTTGCAATGGCATGCTCGGGCATGGTCTCGAGGGCTCGCTGAATGGCGGCCTTCGACTCTCCGGCGAGCCCGCCCCCCGGAATCGAGGGATTGACGAGCGTGGCCGCGCGCAGCGAGCGGAACCGCCAGGCGAGGGCGAGGATCGACGGAGCCAGGGGCAGATAGATCGCCCAGACCGGCCAGAACTCCCAACGTCGAAGCCTTCGCCAGCGGGACTGGAGCAGTCGTCGTCCGCGATGGGTGGCCAGCCGGGGGAGGAGGCGGGCGGCGACCCCCAGCGAGACGATCAGCGCGACCGCCAGCCCGATTCCCGCCCGCGAGGACGGCTGTCCCAGATCGAGCGCCCGGCCTCCGATCGCAGCCAGCCCGACGAGCAGCGGGGCCCAGAGCGCCGCCGCGATCATGAGCAGGGCCGTGAAGCGCAGGAACGGGTAGCGGATCACGCCCGCGGCGACGTAGGTCGGCAGGCGGGCGCCCGGGATGAAGCGGCCCAACAGGACGACGGCCGGAGCCGAGCGACGCAGACGCTCTCCGATCCGGCCGAGCTCTCCGGGATCGCGCCCGAGACGGGCGAGCCACGGTGCGCCCAGCCCCCTCCCGGCCAGATAGAGGACGAGGTCCCCCGCGACCAGCGCCCCCACACAGGCGGCGACCCCGCCTCCGAATCCGACCTGCCCCGTCGCCACCAGCAGACCGACGCCGGCACAGGTGAGGTCCTCGCTCACCATCGACGCCACGAAGACGAGGACGATGAAGACGAGCCATCCGAGCCCGTCCTGCGGCCCCGCGGCCGTGCGGTCGAAGGCGGGCACCGCAGCCGCGACGCGGTCCGGCGCCGCCCGATCGCGCCCGGGAAGGGCTCCGCGAGCCGAGGCCTCGACCCAGTCGAGGATCGCCTCGGACACCGCCTCGGGATGGGACCAGAGCACGAGATGGCCGCCCTCCATCCAGCGGAGACGGCTCTGGGGCACGAGACGATGATGCTCGCGGGCCGCGGCCGGTGGGACGAGCGGATCGTCGCGTCCGTGCAGGATGAGCATCGGTCCATTCCAGGACTCGAGCGCAGCGCGCAGCGGTCGCTGGTCGGAGTCGAGGAAGCTGCGCGTGAAGCCCACCCCGAGCGGGCTCGGTCCGAGCAGCCCGAAATGGGGCAGCAGCCAGTCGAGTCCGCGGAAGAGGCCGTGCTGAAAGGCGTGGACGAGATGATTCAGGTCATGGCGACCGAGCAGCTCGTGCTCCTGGACGCCGAGCGCGGAGACCAACACGATCGAGGCCACGCGCTCCGGCCAGCGATCGCCCATCTCGATCGCCACGCCCCCGCCCCAGCTGAACCCGACGACATGCACGCGGTCGAGCCCGAGCCGATCGACGAGCTGCATCAGATAGTCGGCCTGAGCCTCGAACGAGTAGTCCGGCACACGCCGGGTCGAGCCTCCGAAGCCGACCATGTCCGGCACGATCAGCTCTCGACCTCCGGCCGAGAGACGGGTCGCGAGGGCCCCGAAGTCCTGGAGGGATCCCGGGCTGCCGTGGAGCAGCAGCACCGGCTCCGCAGCGGCCTTCGCCGAGGCAGGGCCCTCCGCCGAACGGCTCCCCGACCCGCCCGTTCCGCCCGTCCCGCCCCCGCTCGCAGGACGGGTCTCGGAGCGATGCAGGTCGCCGTCGCCGAAGTGGCGATAGGCCAGATCGACGCGTCGCGCGCCGCGCTCGAGCGGCTCGCCCTCCGGCCCCGAACGGACCTCCTGCAGGCGAGCGATCCGAAGCGGGATCTCCCCCTCGTGGTCGAGGCGTCCGACCCGCTCCTCGGCGCACTGGGTCCAGGCCCAGGAAGCCAGCAGCAGCATCCCGTAGACCCGGAGCCCTCGCCCGAAGCCGAGCTTCTCCCTCGCCTTCATCATCCTCCTCTCCGACACCGCCTACTCCGACATCGCCCTGTCAGAAACCATCCCGTTCGACACCATCCTGTCCGACACCGCCTACCCGGCACCGTCGCCGAGAGAAGGTCCCGAGTCGGGCGGATTCCCGCCCGCCGATTCCGGCCTGGGCCGGCTCCGGCCGGATCACACGGAAAAAGCGGGACCGCTGCAACCAGAATCGAGCGTGTCCCGTAGAACTCCCACGACGGGTCATCCGGCCAGACGGGAAGGAGCCTCCTCGCCCGGGAAGACTGCGGCGGCCCGAGGTGGCGGCCCGCTGAGGGCTGAGGATGGCCGAGGACGAGACGACAGGAGTGAGTCGATGAGCGAGACCCTCTCGGGAGCCGAAGCGTTCGCCCCGATCCGGAATTGGCGCGAGGATCGGGGTCCCTACCGGGTCCGCTTCGCGCGCACGCGCGCCGATCTCGAGGCCGTCCAGCGGCTGCGCTACGAGGTCTTCGCCGGAGAGCTCGGCGCCCGGGTGGTCGGCCACGAGCAGGCCCGGGACATCGATTTCCTGGACGACCACATCGATCATCTTCTCGTCGTCGAGCGGGAGACCGGGGCCTGCGTGGGCACCTACCGACTCGCCACCCTCGACCAGGTCGGAGCCGATCCCGGCTACTACAGCGCTCGGATCTTCGATCTCGACGCTCTGGGTCCGCAGGTCGGCGAGGAGGGCGTCGAGCTGGGCCGCGCCTGCGTCTCGGCCGACCATCGCATCGGAGGCGTGTTCGGCCTCCTGCTCCGCGGCATCGGAAGCTATCTCGTCCTTCGCCGCAAGCGATTCCTCTTCGGCTGCGGCTCGGTGCCGCTCGCGGACGTCTCCCAGGCGGAGCAGGCCCGACGCCTCATCGCCGACCGGGGCTGGCTGGATCCCTCGCTCTGCGTGAAGCCCCGTGGATCCCATGATCCGGCCGCCTTCATGCCAGCCGTCCTGCCTGGACGCCCGGCCGATGGGCAGAGGGGAGAGACGGCAGGAGAGAAGGTGCAGCCTCGCGCCGATCCCAGCGCCGCTCCTCCGTCGATCCCGCGCCTGCTCTCCGCCTACACGGCTCTCGGAGCCCGTCTGGCTGCGGACCCGGCGTGGGATCCCGACTTCCGGACCCTCGACTTCTTCGTGCTGCTCGATCTCGAGAGGGTCGATCCGCGCACCTTCGCGAGGTATTGCCAGCCGCGATGAGTCGTTCGCTCGCCCTCGTTCGTCTGGTCGCACTCGTCGGGATGACCCTCTGCCTGAGCGCGGGCCTCGCCCTCGCTCGCCTCGGTCTCACGCTCGCCGGATACCCGCAGCGTGCGGCCCGGATCGCCGATCGCGTCGTCACGCTCTGGGCCCGCGGCACGCAGCGATTGCTCGGAATGCGGATCCGGATCGACGGCGAGATTCCCGAGGAGCCGGTGGCGATCGTCGCCAACCACCTCGGATATATCGACATCGTCGCGCTGTGGAGCGTGGTGCCGGGCGTCTTCGTGGCGCGGGCGGACGTCGCCGACTGGCCGCTGATCGGACAGGCCGGTCGGCTCATCGGCACGATCTTCGTCGATCGGACGCGCAAGCGCGATCTCCTGCGCGTCATCCCGGAGATGCAGAGACCTCTCTCGACGGGTCGCAACGTGATCTTCTTTCCGGAGGGCACGAGCTCGCCGGGCCGCGAGATCCTGCCCTTCAAGAGCTCGCTCTTCGAGCCCGCCGTGCGCTGCGGCGTGCCGGTCGTCACGGCCAGCCTGCAGCTCGAGACCGCACCGCCCGCCGCACCGGCTGCCCGGAGCGTCTGCTGGTGGGGAAGCATGACCTTCGCGCCGCACGTCTTCGAGCTGCTCCAGCTCCGGAGCTTCGACGCCCGCATCCATTTCTCGAGCCCCATCCGACCTGAAGAGGACCGCAAAGCCTTGTCCCGAGCCGCCGCCGAATCGATCCGGAAGACCTTCATCGCGACGACCTCCGCCGAGACGGAGACCGGCGAGGCGCGAGAGACCTCGATCGCGTCCGGAGTCCCGTTCTCCCTCGATGTCTCCGAGCCCTTCGAGCCCGCCGAGGCGGCCCGCTTTGCGAAGACGTCCGTCCCGGAGTCCGAAGGCGGCACGCCGGACGACCGGGCTGCCTCTCCGGCTCGCG
>CAYXLY010000249.1:0-6944 GCA_964466005.1 uncultured Spirochaetaceae bacterium
AAGAGAGCCCGGCGGCGACGAAGGGAGCGTCCGGCGTGGTCGCATCCGCCAACGTCCGCAGATCGCCGACCACCTTCTCGTTCGAGTAGTCCCGGTCGTCCTCCGGCGCCTCGGATCGACCATGTCCCCGGAGATCCCAGAGCACGACCGGATACCCCGCCCTCACGAGCGGCTCGACCTGTCCTCGCCAGTTCTCGTGCGTCGTACAGAAGGCGCAGGAGAAGACGACCGTCGGTCGGCCCGGCGTCCCCGGATCCGGTCGATGATGCTCATAGTAGATCGAGATGCCGTCGTCGGCCTTCAGCTCCGCCATGGATCGGGATCCTCCTGTCTCTCTCCAGCCCTGACTCTTCCACCGAGCTCCCGCCCGACCCCTTCGCGCCCACGCCACGCTGGGGCCGGGGGCGGGGCGGGCTCCATTCGGACGCGCGGGGGCCGGGTGCCGGCTCCCTTCGACCGCTCGACCGACACGCTCCCTGCCCCTCGCCGCGCGTCGGGCGCCGGGCGCCCTTCGCGCCCTCGCTTGTGATCAATCGATCTCCAGCAGGAGCGGGGGAATCAGCAGCGGGCTGCCGGCCGGAAGCGACCGGCTCCAGGCGAGCAGCTCGTCGAGGGGCGCGGGCCACTCGAAGACGGGGCCCGCCGCGCGTATCGCGCTGATCCGGAAGGCCTCGAGCAGCTGCTCCCCGAGCGATTTCTGCTTCGGGAAGGGGACGAGATACACGTCGTCCGTCGGCTCGAGACCGACCGACTCCTTCGCACGGCGCACGGCGGTGTGGAGTCCCCCGAGCTCGTCGACGAGCCCGACATCGAGAGCCTGGCGGCCGGTCCAGACGCGGCCCTGGGCGATCTCGTCGACCTGCTCGACCGTGAGCGAGCGTCCGTCGGCCACGCGAGTCAGGAAGAGCTGATAGGTGTCGAGCACCGAGGTCTGCAGACGCGCCTGCGCCCCGTCCGAGAGCTTCTCGGTCGAGAGCAGGAAGTCGGCATGACGGCCTCGTGTCAGCGACTCGACGCCGATGTCGAGCTTTTCGAGCAGGCCGCCGATCACCGGGCGCAGGACGAAGACGCCGATCGATCCGGTCAGCGTGCCCGGATCGGCGACGATCGCGTCCGCGCCCGCGGCGACGTAGTAGCCGCCCGATGCGGCCACGTCCGAGAAGGAGGCGATCACCGGCTTGCCCATCTCCCGGGCTCGGACGACCGCCCGCCAGATCAGCTCCGAGGCCAGGGCCGAGCCGCCCGGGCTGTCGATGCGGAAGACGATCGCGTCGATCTCGGGGTCCTCCGCCGCCTCGAGGATCGCCCGGGAGATCGTCTCGGAAGCGAAGACCGGGGTGCTCGAGAAGGGCGATCGACCCCCCTCGCCCTGGACGACCGCTCCGGTCCCGTAGATGAGGGCGAAGCTCGTCCTGGGATCGACGCCGAGCGACTCCGGGTCGATGCGGGCATAGTCTCCATGTCGAACGACCGCCTCGCCGTGGCGCTCGAGCAGCTGGTCGAGGTGGAGCTCGCCGTCGATCAGACCGAGCGCCTCGAGCCGCTGGCTCCGCACGATGCCGCGATCGATCACGCCGCGCACCTTCTCCGGATCCAGCCCCCGCCCCTCGGCGAGGCCCTCCACGAAGCGTCGATAGGTGTCGTCGAGGAGGGAGTCGGCCATCTCTCGCGCCGCCTCCGACATGTCCCGCCGCGAGAAGAGCTCGACGGCGCTCTTGTATCGGCCCGCCTTCGCGACCTCGAAGTCGATGCCGAGATCCTCCATGAGGCCCCCGAGAAAGAGATACTCGGCGGCCAGGCCCACCAGCGGGATCGCCGCGCCCGAGGAGACGAAGACCTCGTCGGCCGCGCTCGCCACGTAGATCTCCTTGTTCGCGGAGAAGCTGGCGATCTCGAGCAGGGCGACGGTGTGCCGACCCGCCTCCTTCAAGCGCTCCACGGCCGCACGGATCTCGTCCGCCTTGGCCCATCCGATCCCGAGCGGCTGGATCCTCAGGACGACGGTGTCGATCCGATCGTCGCGCTCGGCCATCCGGAAGAGTGAGAGGAGATCCATGAAGGGGCGCGTCTGGTCCCCGGCCAGGCGGGCCAGCGGCGAGGCGGCCGGCGCCTCGACATAGCTTCCCGAGAGCTCCAGGACGAGGGTGCTTCCCTCCTCCACATGGACCGGCGGGCCGATCGAGAAGAATCGGGACACGACGAAGAGTCCGAAGACCAGGATCAGGACGAGGACGAGGATTCGGATCTTGCTCGCGGTCTTCATTCGATCGATGCGCTCCTGCCCGGTCCACCGTCGGGTCGCGACGGGCTGCATTCCGCCCCGATCCGGCCCGCCATGCGGACCTCGGTGATCTCCGGGCGATGCGCGACCCGTCGGGACGAGGGAAGACCCGGAGAGTATCAGAGCAGGCCGCCCCGAGCGCGCGACCGGAATTCCGGTAGTCTCGAAGCATGCCGAAGCCGCCCGACGTCCCTTTCCGTTTCGTGCCCCACCACCGTCCTCCGGAGTCGCCCGGCGAGGCGCCGATCCTCTTCGCGTGCCGCGGCCGCGAGATCCTCGTCACCGAGGAGCTCCGGCTGCCGAGCGTCGAGCTGATCGACGCTCACGGCCTCGAGGCGGTCCGCACGCAATATCTCGGGCAGCTCGACGGGCGCCACTGCTTCTCCGCCGAGCTGCCCCCGGACGCCGATGAGGCCGAAGGCCTCCGTTATGCCCACCTCCACATGCTCTACGGCACGCTCGACGAGCTCACCCATGCGCTCGCCGGACGAGCCGTCCAGATCGTGGAGTGGGATCGCACCCACCAATATTGCGGCGCCTGCGCGGAGCCCACGGAGCTCTCGGCGACCGACCGGTCGAGGACGTGTCCGCGCTGCAAGGTCCCGATGTACCCGCGACTCTCGCCGGCCATGATCGTCGCCGTCGAGAGGGACGACGAGATCCTGCTCGCGCGCTCGCCGCATTTTCCGCCCGGCATCATGAGCGTGCCCGCCGGCTTCGTCGAGCCCGGCGAGAGTGCGGAGGAGGCGGTCGTCCGCGAGGTCTGGGAGGAGACCTCGATCGTCGTCGACGACGTGCGTTATTTCGCGAGCCAGCCCTGGCCCTTCCCGAACTCCCTGATGCTGGGCTTCCGCGCCCGCTATGCGGGCGGCGAGATCGAGATCGACGGCGACGAGATCGAGGAGGCGGGCTGGTTCAGGGCCCACGCGATGCCGTCGATGTTCCCCGGAAAGGTCAGCATCGCGCAGTGGCTGATCCGCGACTTCCTCGGGCGCAACGGGCAGGAGGTTCCGGACTAGCACGCTGGCCTCGCGGCACGGCCTCGGCCGGCGTGGCCGACACCGGGCGTGCACGGCGGCCCACGCCACCGTACTCGCGCCGGACCTCGACTCGAGGCGGCGCCCCGGACGCTCGCCCCGGCGCCCGATCAGCCGTAGACGGTGAGCAGGCTTCCCCGAGCGGGCGGGTCCGTGTCGTTCTCGATGGCGCGATGACGCTGACGGATGGCGTCGCGGTAGTACTCGTCCGTCTGGATCCAGAAGCGCTCGTCGACGAGGGCGGCCAGCACGAGCTCGGCGACCTCGGACGGAGGCTTCGCCTCGGCGAAGACCTGCTCCATCATCGCCTGCATCGCTGCAGCCTCTTCCTCGGTGAGCGCCGGGGCCTTCTCGTTCATCAGCTCCTTGGGCCGATTGCGCTCCGAGGCGTGGATGTGGGTCGAGACGAGCCCGGGGCAGAGGCAATGGACATGGACGTTCGAGCCGGCGTCCGCGAGCTCGCTGAATAGCCCCTCGGCGATGGAGACCGCGGCGTGCTTGGTCGCGTTGTAGGGCACCGATCCCGGAAAGCTCGTCAGTCCGGCGACCGACGCCGTGATCACGATCTCGCCGGCGTCCCGTGACCTCATGCCCGGGTAGAAGGCCTGCAGGCCATGGACGATGCCGTAGAGGTTCACGTCGATCGTCCATCTCCAGTCGTTCGTCGAGAGCGCCTCGACCGGCCCGCTCCCGCCGCTCACACCCGCGTTGAGGCAGAGCACGTCGACCGCGCCGAAGCGCTTCCCGGTCGCCTCCGCGAGATGGTTCATCTCCGCCTCGTCCGCGACGTCCGTCGGGACGGCGAGCGCGCTCACGCCCTGCGCCTCGATCCGCGCCGCCGCCTCGCGCAGCGCTCCCTTCTCGATGTCGGCCAGCACGATGTTCATGCCCTCGCGGGCGAAGCACTCGGCCATCGCGAAGCCCATGCCACTCGCCGCCCCGGTGATCACCGCCGTCCTGCCCTCGAAGTCTCGCATCCCGCCCTCCTCGAATCGCCTCTTCCAGCCTCTCGTTGCGC
The DNA here is from genome assembly GCA_964466005.1 of uncultured Spirochaetaceae bacterium. Lineage (GTDB taxonomy): Bacteria > Myxococcota_A > UBA9160 > UBA9160 > UBA4427 > UBA4427. Next base: position 4,337 of record CAYXLY010000249.1, read on the forward strand.
CCGCAGCCCGACCGCTGGCCTGATCGCCCCGGTCGGCCACCCGGGCGGCCGCTCCCCGACCGCCGGGGCGGTTGCTGGCCGACCACCGTCAGCCCGCCGCCGGTCCCCTTCCGGGCCGCACTCTTTCCCGCGCCGGCCCCCTTCAGGTGCCGCCTGCGCATCCGGGCGCGGCCGCGTCGCATGATAGACTGGCCGCATGCCCGTCGAAACGCATCCCTCGATCTGCCGCTTCTGTCATGCCAACTGCGCCATTCTCGTGGACATCGACACGGATGGCCGCCCCGTCCGCGTCGTCGGCGATCCCGAGAACCCGGCGTACCACGGCTTCACCTGCGCGAAGGGAAGGCGCCTGCCCGATCAGCACGCCCATCCCGACCGGCTGCTGCAGACGCAGAAGCGCGTGTCGGGACGACGCGACGAGCCCGTCTTCGAGTCGATCCCGAGCGAGCAGGCGATGGACGAGATCGCCGAGCGGATCGGAGCGCTCGTCCGCGAACACGGCCCGCGCTCGGTCGCGCTCTACATCGGCACCTACGCGGGCCCCCACGCCGCCAGCATCCCGACCTCGATCGGCTGGCTGCTGGCGCTCGGCTCGAAGATGGTCTTCTCGTCGCAGTCGATCGATCAGCCCGGCAAGCATGTCGCCAACGCCATCCACGGCCGCTGGCTCGGCGGCTCGCACGTCTTCGACGAGGCCGACGTCTGGCTGCTGCTCGGCAACAACCCGCTGATCTCGATGTCCGGCGGCATCCCGCCCGCCAACCCGAGCCGGAGGCTGCGCGAGGCGAGGAAGCGCGGCCTGAAGCTCATCGTCATCGACCCGCGCAAGACCGAGGTCGCGCGCTTCGCCGACGTCTACCTGCAGCCGCGCCCGGGCGAGGATCCCTCGATCCTGGCCGGCATACTCCACGTGATCCTGCGCGATCGCCTCCACGACGCCGCCTTCACCGACGCCCACGTCCAGGGCCTCGAGGCGCTCGCCGAGACCGTCGCCGACTTCACGCCGGAAGTCGCTGCCCGCCGCGCCGGACTCGAGCCCTCGGAGATCGAGCTCGCCGCCCGCACCTTCGCGGCTGGCCCGCGCGGCTGCGGCGTCGCCGGCACGGGACCCAACATGTCGCCCCACGGCAACCTGACCGAGTACCTGCTGCTGGCGCTGAACACGGTCTGCGGCCGCTGGCGGCGGGAGGGCGAGGCCGTCGCGAATCCCGGCGCGCTGCTCCCGCGCGCGACGCCGAAGGCGCAGGCGATGGGGCCGCGTGCGGGCTGGGGTCGGGGGGAGAGGCTGCGTTCGCGTCCGCTCGGCAGCTCGGCGGCGGGACTTCCGACCGCGGCGCTGGCCGACGAGATCCTCTACGAGGACGAGGATCGCATCCGCGCCCTCATCTGTGTCGGGAGCAACCCGGTCGCCGCCTGGCCCGACCAGCTGAAGACGCTGCGCGCGATGGAGTCGCTCGAGCTGCTCGTCTGTCTCGACCCCAAGATGGGCGCGACGACCCGTCTCGCCGACTACGTGGTCGCCCCGAAGCTCTCGCTCGAGACGCCGGGCGTGTCGGTGTCCAGCGAGGGGATCGAGCAGACCTACGTCGCGATGGGCTACTCCGAGCCCTACGCACAATACGCCCCCGCGATCGCGACGCCGCCCGAGGGCTCGGACCTCATCGAGGAGTGGGAGTTCTTCCATGGGCTGGCGCAGCGGATGGGCCTCCCGCTCACCTGCTATCCGATCCGCGCCGAGACGGGCGTCCTGCGCGAGCGGCGCGAGCCGGTCACGCTCGACATGGAGCGGAAGCCCACGACCGACGAGGTCCTCGAGGCGTTGATGGCCGGCTCGCGCGTGCCGCTCTCCGAGCTGAAGCGGCATCCGCGTGGAGCGATCTTCGACGACGAGACGATCCGGGTCGCGGCAGCGGACCCGGGCGCGGACGATCGGCTCGACGTCGGGAACGCGGACATGATGGCGGAGCTGGCGGTGATCGGACGGGAGGCCGCCGAGGCGGCGACCGACGCGGCGGAGACCGACGGCGTCCGGTCCTTCCGGCTGATCTCGCGACGCATGCCCAACGTCTACAACTCGACCGGCCGCGACATCCCCGCGTTGATGCGCGGCGGCGGCCATAATCCCGCCTACCTCCATCCCGACGACCTCGCTGCGCTCGGCCTCGAGCGGGGCGACCTGATCGAGATTGCGACGGATCATGCATCGATCCTCGGCATTGCGGAGGGCGCGCCCGAGCTGCGCCGCGGGCTGGTCTCGATGGCGCATTGCTTCGGGGACGCGCCGGCGCAGGATGCGCGCTTTCGCGAGATCGGGAGCAACACCGGGAGATTGATCGACAACGAGCGGGAGTTCGATCCGCATACGGGGATCCCACGGATGAGCGCGATTCCGGTGGTGGTGAGGCGGGTGGCGGGATAGCGAGAGTCATCGCAGCACCCCGAGCGCTTCGCCTCTGAACGTCATTCCGATGCTCCGCATCCGGGCTGCGTTGGCGAACACCCGGGACAGGTCACTAGCGGGAAGCGAGGGTGCTGAACCAGACTCTCGACTGATCGAGGGCCTGATCGATGAACTCATTCAGATCAGTACTCTCGCCCGGCGCGACGA
>CAYXLY010000250.1:0-6881 GCA_964466005.1 uncultured Spirochaetaceae bacterium
CGGGCGCTCGCTCGAGGCGGCGTTCAGGCCGCGACCCTCGGACGGTAGCAGGATGTCCGCAACGCCGTCTTCCCCCTACCGGCGGAACTGCCGGAAGTCGGGGTCGCGCTTCTCGATGAAGGCCTTGACCGCTTCGATGTTCTCGGGCGAGCCCGCCGCCCGCTCCATCTCCTCGTGCTCGACCTCGAGGGCGGCCTCGATGCCTGGCCGATGGGCGCGCATGAGGCTGCGCTTGATTGCCATCAAGGCCGAGGTCGGCCAGCGCGCGATCTCGCGCGCCTTCTCGAGGGTCGCCTCGAGGAGCTTCTCGTCCGGCAGACAGCGAGCGGCGAGGCCGAGCTCCATGGCGCGCGCCGCGTCGATCCACTCCGCGGTGAACATGAGCTCGTTCGCGCGCTGCCGGCCGATCGCCGCCTGCAGCGTATAGCTGCTCGCGATCTCGGGCACGAGCCCGAGGTTCGCGAAGGGCAGCCGGGCGCGAAGACCTTCGCCGATGTAGGTCACGTCGGAGGCCAACGCGATCGTGAACCCTCCGCCCACGGCGATTCCGGTCACGGCGGTGAGCAGCGGCTTGGAGAAGGAGAGCACCTTCGCCTCCGCCGCGAAGAAGCCCGAGGCGAAGCCGTCGTCACGCGGAGGGGGAGGGCCGCCGCCGAAGGAGGCGAGGTCCGCGCCCGAGGAGAAGTTCCCGCCCGCTCCCGTCAGGACGACGACGGCGACGCGCTTGTCCGCCTCGGCCTCGCCGAGCGTCCGTGCGAGGGCGTCCCACTGGGCCTCGTCGAAGGCGTTCTTGCGCGCCGGCCGGTTCATCGTGACGAGCAGCACGCCCTGCTCGTCGAGCTCCGTCAGCATGCGCTCCGCGTCTCTCGTCTCGGTCATGACCCTCGCATCCGCATCCAGGGCTCTCGCATCCCGGCCCCTCACATCCCGCTCGTCCCCGACCGACGTTAGCGCGATCGGCGGTGGACGCCGGACTCCCCTCGACGTGCGACCGGACGAGGCGTCGAGAGTCGGGCGCCTTCACGGCATCCTGACCTAGGATCAGGGGAGGGGCCCGGGCGGGCGCCGCGTCCGAAGCTCTCGTTCCGGAGATCCGGCCCATGAATCCAGATTCGCGCATTCCCCACCTCCGCTTCCTCGGGGCCGCCGGCACGGTGACCGGATCGAAGTTCCTGCTGGAAGTCGGCGACAGGAAGATCCTCATCGACTGCGGACTCTTCCAGGGCTTCAAGCAGCTGCGCGAGCGCAACTGGAAGCGGCTTCCGGTGGAGCCGGCCGAGATCGACTGCGTGGTGCTCACCCACGCTCATCTCGACCACTCCGGATATCTGCCGCTGCTGGCGAGAGACGGCTTCGACGGACCGATCCACGCCACGGCCGCGACGCACGACCTGTGTCGCTACCTGCTGCCCGATTCCGGCTTCATACACGAGAAGGACGCGGAGTTCGCCAATCGTCACGGGTTCTCGAAGCACGATCCGGCGCGTCCGCTCTACACGCGCGCGGATGCGGTGCGTTGTCTGAGCCAGTTCCAGGACATGGATTTCCATCGGCCACTGGAGCTGGTCGAGGGGGTGAAGGTCACCTGCAGCCGGGCTGGCCACATCCCCGGCGCCGCGAGCCTGCTCTTCGACATCCGCGGCCTCCGACTCCTGGTCAGCGGGGACCTGGGGCATCCCGACAGCGCCATCATTCCGCCGCCCGATCCGATCCCGGAGGCCGACTACCTGCTGGTCGAATCCACCTACGGCGATCGCCGGCGCGACCACGCCGATCCCGAAGACGAGCTGGCCCGGATCGTCGACGAGACGGTCGCCCGGGGCGGAACCGTCCTCGTGCCGGCCTTTGCGGTGGGACGAACCCAGCTGCTTCTTCATCATCTCGACCGGTTGCAGCAGTCGGGACGGATCCCGAAGCTCCCGGTCTACCTGGACAGCCCGCTCGCGATCAACGCCACGCGCGTCTTCGCCGACCACCCCGACGATCATCTCCTCAGCCGGGCCGACGCCGAATCCGCCTGCGCGCTGCCGCACTACGTGCGGGATGCGGAGGAGTCGAAGTCGCTCGATCACGATCCGCGGCCCAAGATCATCATCGCCGGCTCGGGCATGGCCACCGGGGGCCGCGTGCTGCATCACCTCAAGTTCTTCGCGCCGCATCCGGAGCACACCCTCCTGTTCGCCGGCTATCAGGCCGCGGGAACGCGGGGCGCGGCGCTGGTGGCGGGGGCCGAGGAGATCAAGATCCACGGGCGATATTGGCCGGTTCGGGCACAGGTGCACAATCTGGAGATGCTCTCGGCGCACGCCGATGCCGACGAGATCCTCGCCTGGCTCTCGGGCATGAAGGCCGCTCCACGGAGGGCGTTCGTGGTACACGGGGAGCCCCATGCGTCCGACAGGCTGCGCCATCGCATCGAGGAGGAGCTCGAGTGGCAGGCCTGCGTGCCGGAGCTCGGCGAGCCCTACGTCCTGGGATGAGGCTGAGCCATCCGCCTGCGCCGCGTCGGTGAGGCTCCAGTCGAGAGTCATCGCCGTCGAGGGCGGCTGGGGGAACGCGAAGCCCGACACCTCCTCCGCCGCCGCCGCGTCCGCGCATCGCGACCTTGACGTTCGCGGGTGAGACCGGAATCCTCGAGTGGAAGGCCAGCGCCGCGGGGGCAGGGCGGATCGGATGCGTCCGCGATCGCGGAAGCCGACCGTCGCCGAACGTTGCTGAACGGAAGCGGGCCGGCTCGAAGGGTCGGGCATGCAGGAGGGATCATGGGGCATCGCGTCATTCAATGGGGGACGGGCAACGTCGGCTTCCACAGTCTCCGGCATCTGATCCGGCATCCGGAGCTCGAGCTCGTCGGGGTCCATGCACACAGCCCCGAGAAGGTCGGCCGGGATGCCGCCCGGCTCTGCGGGCTCTCCGAGGAGACCGGCGTGATCGCGACGAACGACGTCGAGGCGCTCCTCGCCCTGAAGGCGGACGCCGTCGTCTACACGGTGAAGGCCGAGACCCGGCCCCATGAGGTCATCCCGGAGCTCGCGCGGATCCTCGCCTCCGGCACGAACGTCGCTTCGACCTCGCTGATCTACCTGATCCATCCCCCCTTCGCGGACGCGGCCATGCGAGAGCCTCTCGAGAAGGCCTGTCAGGAAGGGGGATCGAGCTTCTACGTGAGCGGGATCGACCCGGGCTTCTCCGGGGACGCACTTCCGCTGACCGCCCTGGAGCTCGCCGATCGGATCGACGAGATCCGGGTCCAGGAGCTCTGCGACTACTCCACCTACGAGGATCCCGAGTTCACGGGCGTGAGCTTCGGGTTCGGCCGCCCGGCCGACTACACGCCGCCGCTCTCCATGCCGGGCGTCCTGCGCATGAGCTGGGGCGGCATGGTGCAGATGCTGGCGGACCGGCTCGGCATCCCGCTCGACGAGATTCGGGAGAGCTTCGAGCGGGCCTATGCGGAGGAGGATTTCGACACGCCCATGATGCACGTGCCGAAGGGCACCTGCGCCGCCGTCCGTTTTCAGCTCGAGGGCATGGCCCAGGGTCGCCCCGTCGTGGTCGCCGAGCACGTGAATCGACTCGGAGACCACGTCGCACCGCAATGGCCCCAGCCTCCGGACGGTCGGCCCGGAGTGCATCGCTGCATCGTGAAGGGGAGTCCGTCCGTCCAGCTCGAATGCTTCGTGACGGGGGAGGACGGGGACCACAACACGGGCGGCGTCCAGGCGACGGCGATGCGCGTCCTCAACGCGATTCCGGCGCTGTGCGCGCACGCCCCGGGTCTGCTCTCCGCCACCGATCTTCCCCGCACTCCGTCGACCCACATTCGCCGGGGCTGAGGTCGAGCGAGCGGCGCCCCGCGGTCTCTCTCGATCGATCGATCAAGGGCAATCGATCGATTGGAGGGTCCGGTCCGCGTACTCGAAGAGGGCCGGGCGGTGCAGCTCGTGCTCGCGGATCGATCGGCGAAGGAAGTACTGGAGCAGCTCGGCGTCGCGATCGGGACCGCTCTCCAGCACGACCTGCTCGAGCGCCGCGTTCGCTTCGGCCAGATCCTCGATCCGTCGACCCAGGAGCGCGCCGATCTCCTCGCGCTCGAGCTCGTCGAATGCGGGGGCGAGGGCGTCGGCGCGCTGGAGAGCCAGGGCGAGCCGGTAGGGCCGATCGAGCTCGTAGAATCTCCCTTCGTCGCCGGTCGCGGCGTCCCGAAGCTCTCTCAACATGTGGACGAGGCTGTCGTGGGCGGGCGCGCGGAGCGTCGGCTCGAGCGGGCAGGGCGGCGCTTCGGGCACGTCGACGCGCATGAGCTCGGCGATTCCGGTCAGAGCGGCGCGTCCCCAGACGATGGACCAGGCGCGATACATCGCGTAGTCCATGCCGGGCTGGGCGCCGGCCAGGAAATGGGCCATCGAGAGCGGCGTACAGAGGTTGAAGCGCAGGGCATGGAAGCGAACCACGTCCGGGTCGACCTCGCGCCCCGAGAGCTCGGCATAGCGTCGGATGGCGGGCGCGAGGTCTCCCAGGGGCTCACCGAGGTCACGGCAGAGCAGGCCGCCGAGATCCGCGAGCGGGTCGCCCAGGTAGCCCGTCTCCATGTCGAGGAGCGCGGTGACGCGTCCGTCCTGGAAGAGGAACTGTCCGGAGTCGGCCTGGACGAAGGTGACCTCCTTGCGCCCCGTCGGAACGTGGCGATGGATCCAGCCGACGGCGAACTCGAGCATGGGCTCCGGGCGGCGCTTCGCCTTGCGGAAGTTCTTCACCCAGGCGTCGAAGTCGCCGAGCGCGAGGGTGCGCTCGCCCTCCCGACGCTGCAGCCCGCGGGCTTCGAACTCCGCCGCGTCGATCGCGTGCATCGCGACGAGCAGCTCGATGTAGTGATCGAGGATGGCGCGGCGCGCTTCGGGGTCCTCCACGGTCGCGAGGTTGAAGTCGCCCGGCAGCCGATCCATGACGATCCCCCGCGGCTCGGGGCAGAGGCCGTAGACATGGGGAACCGGGAGCCCGTTCGCCTCGAGCACGCGATAGATCTGGGCCTCGTGGTCGAGGACCGAGGCCACGCGTTCGGTCTCGGCGTGGCCCCGGTCGCCCCGGAAGTAGAGCGGCAGGATCTCGTCGTCGCGTTCGAGATCGAAGAAGTAGGCCGGACGCCAACGACCCTGACGACGGAGGTCGCGGACCTTCCCTCCCAGCTCGCGCTCGACCCACGCGAAGCCCCTCTGCCATGCGGGCTCGAGATCTTCCAGAGTCGCTTGCGGTCTCGTCATGGCATCCTTGTCGATCGGTCCCCGTCCCGATCTCGATCCGAGTCGGCCGGACGGCGGGGCTCCGTGCCGAGTCGATCGGCAGGGTCACCCTAATCAGACCGAGGGGACGCTGTCAAGCGGACTCGAGAGGAGGTCGCGTCGCCGGGGCTGGCCGTCCGGGTCTTCATGAGGCTCTCGTTCCCGTTCTCTCACTTCCGCGACCGATCTCCATTCCCACGACGCGCTCCATCGAGCGTGAGACCCGGGCCTTGCTCGGAGTGCAGACCGCAGGCGTGCGCGCTTCCGGTCTCGCCGCTCGTGGTCGCCGGGGCCCGAGAGCGGATGAAGGGATTCGGTCTGCCTCTCTCGAGCTGCGGTTTTTCTCTCGCGAAACCCGAATCAGGCACTTTATACTCTCTCGCCATGACCACAGCCCAATCGACCCAGCCGACCGAGCTTCCGCCCCACGATCCCGAGCGCGTCGTGAGCGCTCCCTTTCCCGAGCGACTCCGGCTCGCCTGTCAGAACTGGGCGGACTCGAGTCCGAATCGGCCGAGCGTGATGGCCCTCTACTGGGGGAAGTACCTCTTCGTGCTGATCGGCGCCTGGGCCTTCTGGTGCAGCTTCAACGCGGGCTATCCCGGCTTCCTGCAGATCGGCGACTGGGCCTTCGCGAACGACGCCTTCAAGAAGGCGGTGGTCTGGTCGATCTCCTGGGAGCTCCTGGGCTTCGGCTGTGGCTGGGGACCGATGAACGCACGCTTCGAGAAGTGGTTCGGCGGCTATCGCCATTTTGCGCGCGTCGGAACCATCAAGCTCCCGCTCTTCCGTGGCGCCCCGCTGATCGGGGGAGACACGCGCAGCTGGCTCGACGTCGGCGTCTACGTCCTGACGCAGCTCCTGCTCCTCCGGGTCCTCATCGCACCGGAGGTGACGGCGGAGCTCCTGCTGCCGCCCTTCTTGCTGATTGCCTTGAACGGCGTGCTCGACAAGATGCTCTTCCTCGTCGCGCGCTACGAGCACTACTGGATCGTGCTCGGCTGTCTGGCGCTCCTCGCGGCGGACGACCTCTGGATCTCCGGCGCGAAGCTGACCTGGTCCTTCATCTGGATCTGGGCCGCCGTCTCCAAGTGGAACAGCCACTTCCCCTCGGTGATCATGGTCATGATGAACAACGGGCCCTTCTTCCCGAAGTTCCTCAAGAAGAGCCTGTTCGCGAGCTTCCCCGACGACCTGCGCCCGTCGCGCTTCGCGGAGGTCATGGCCTTCTTCGGTCACGTCTCCGAGTTCGCGATTCCGATCATCCTCTTCACCGCGGGCGCGATCGGCAACGAGTGGCTGCTCCTCGGCGGCTGCATCCTCTTCACGGGCTTCCACTCCTTCATCGGCCTCAACAACCCGAACGGCATGCCCGTCGAGTGGAACATCCTGATGATCTACGGCGGCTGGTTCCTCTTCTGGTTCCATCCCGAGGCCTCCATCCTCGAGCTGACCCAGACGCCGATCCTGCTCGCGGCCCTGCTCTTCTCACTGGTCGTCGTGCCGACCGTCGGCAACTTCTTTCCGTCGAAGGTCTCGTTCCTGCCCTCGATGCGGTACTACGCCGGCAACTGGGCCTACAACGTCTGGCTCTTCAAGAAG
>CAYXLY010000251.1:0-6881 GCA_964466005.1 uncultured Spirochaetaceae bacterium
CGCCGGCCCCCGGATCAGACCGTGTACTGCACCGAGACGCGCTCGGCGACCACGGGCGCGAGGCGCTCCGCGATGAAGCGTTGGTGCGCGGGATGATCCACATAGCGGGCGAAGGCCTCTTCGTCTGCGAAGTCGGCCACGAGGCAGTAGTCGAAGTTGCCGTCGCGCAATCCGAGATCAGCGCCGAATCGATAGCTCTCGATCTCCTCGATCTCGCTCGGCAGATCGGCCAGTCCCGCCTCGACCGAGTCCCGGGCGTCCGGAGGCGCCTCCTCCCGGAATCGGAACATCACGACGTGACGCAACATGTCGGGCCCTCCCCTTCGGATTCGAGGCTGGGAAGCCCGCAGCGCCGGGCCCCCGCCGAGGCTCGCGATCAGGCTCGCCCGATCTTCCGGTGCTTGAACTTCTGCGACCTCGCGCTTCCGGACGCCGCCCAGCGCTTCTCGCGCTGCTCGACGTAGGAGGCCCAGCCTCCGACGCAGAAATCGATCACGCCCTCTCCCTCGAAGCCGAGGACGTGGGTCGCCACGCGATCGAGGAAATAGCGATCGTGGGTGATGACGAGCGCGCAGCCCGGAAACTCCAGCAGGGACTCCTCGAGCACGCGCAGGGTCATCAGATCCAGGTCGTTGGTCGGCTCGTCCAGGATGATGAAGTTCGAGGGGTGGCGGAGGAACTTGGCGAGCTGGAGGCGATTGCGCTCGCCGCCCGAGAGCGATCCCACCCGGGTCTGCTGGATCGAGCCGCTGAACAGGAAGCGCGCCAGGTAGTGGCGCACGGAGAGCGTCTTGTCGCCGTACTCGATCACGTCGGAGCCGTCCGCGACCTCGTCGTAGACCGTGAGATCGTCGCGCAGGGTCTGCCGGGTCTGGTCGACATAGCAGAATCGCGTGTTCTCACCGACCTCGACGATGCCTTCGTCGGGCTGCTCGCGCCCCGTGATGATGTTGACGAGGGTGGTCTTCCCGAGACCGTTGGGTCCCGTGATACCGACGATCGCGCCGGGCGGCATGTCGAAGTCGAAGCCCTCGAAGAGGGTCTTGTCGTCGTAGCGCTTGGTCACGCCGCGGAGGCTCAACACCTTGCTTCCCAGACGGGGACCGAAGGGAATCCGGAGATCGAGCTCGTCGGCGGGCTGGATCCGGCTGGCCTTCTCCACCAGATCGTCGTAGGCCGAGATGCGCGCCTTCGACTTGGTGCGGCGCGCCTGAGGCGTCGACCGGATCCACTCGAGCTCCCTCGCGACGGCCTTCAGGAGGTTCGCGTCCGTCCGGTCCTGGATCTCCTGCTGTCTCTCCTTGGCCTCGAGGAAGTCGGAGTAGTTGCCCTCGTAGGAGCGGACGGCGCCGTGGTAGACCTCGAGCATCCGATTGGCCACGCGATCGAGAAAGTAGCGGTCGTGGGTCACCAGGATGTACGTGCCGGAGTAGTCCGCCAGGAAGGTCTCCAGCCAGGCCACGGTATCCGTATCGAGATGGTTCGTCGGCTCGTCGAGGATCAACACGTCGGGGTGGGCGAGCAGCTCCTTGCAGAGCGAGACGCGTCGGCGCTCGCCGCCCGACAGCGAGCGCACGTCGCGGTCGCCCGGCGGCAGCCGGAGGGCCTCCATCGCGGTCTCGATGCGATTGTCGAGGGCCGCCGGATCCATCGCGTCCCGCAGCTCGAGCGCCTCCTGGACCTCTCCCTGCTCGGCGAGAAGCGCGTTCATCTTCTCCTCGTCCGCCATCATCTCGGGATCTTCCCAGGACTTCAGGATCGCCTCGTAGCGCGCCAGAAGTCTCCGGGTCTCCGCCACCGCCTCCTCGACGTTCTCTCGCACGGTCTTCTCGAAGTCGAGCTCGGGCTCCTGCGAGACGTATCCGACCGTGGCGCCCTTCGCGACCTGGAGCTGGCCCTCGAAGTCCCGATCCCGCCCGGCGAGGATCCGCATGAGGGTCGATTTGCCGGCCCCGTTCACGCCGAGCACGCCGACGCGATCCCCCGGATGGAGGCTGAACGAGGCCCCCGACAGGATCTTCCGGTCCCCGAAGCGGCGACCGAGATCCTTCGCGATCAGGATGGGCTGTCCCGGATTGAGGCCCTTCATCTCGTCTCCTGGCGTGCGGCGACACGCTCCGTGCGTGCCGTGTGATGCGTCGTCCCGGGGCTCGGGGACCGTCCCCGATCCGTCTAGCGACCCTGTGCCAGGGCCTCTTCGATGCGCTCGGTGATCTCGGCGGCGCAGGGCTCGACCGGGGGGGCGAATCGCGCGATCACCTCTCCATCGCGACCGATCAGGAACTTCGCGAAGTTCCAGGCCACGTCGTCGGCCTCGTCCGGTCCCACTGCGCTCTCGGTCAGCCAGGCATAGAGGGGCGTCCGGCTCGTCCCGTTCACCTCGACCTTGGCGAAGAGTGGAAAAGCGACGCCGAAGTTCGTGGTGCAGAACTCCTGGATCTCGGCCTCGCTGCCCGGCTCCTGGGCCCCGAACTGATTGCAGGGGAAGGCCAGGATCTCGAAGTCCCGATCGCGGTAGCGGTCGTAGAGTCGCTGGAGACCGTCGTATTGCGGCGTCAAGCCGCACTCGGAGGCCACGTTCACCACCAGGCAGACCCGGCCTTCGAACTCACTCAGCTTCCGATCCCTGCCTTCGATGTCACGCGCCTCGAAATCGTACAGCGTCGCCATGTTGCTCCTCTCTCTCTCCGGTTCGGTTCTCTTCGATGCGGGCCACTCCGCTGCCCGTCCCTTCCGTCGCATCCCGGTCGGCGGCTCACCGCCCCGCCGCCGAGCGCCCGCCGCTCCGCGGGATGCGCCCCCGCGTCGAGTCAGGCCCGGCGCTCGGGAAGAGGACTCAACGGGAGAGCGCACGGTAGACGATCTCGTAGACGTCCTTCGAGAGCGCCCGACTCGAGGCGATCCGATCGAGCTGCGCCTGCATCAGCCCCTGCCGCTGCTCGTCGTAACGACGCCAGTCGTTGAAGACCGAGACCATGCGCGAGGCCAGCTGTGGATTCGCGGCGTCGAGGGCCAGGACGAAATCGGCCAGGAAGACGTACCCCTCTCCGCTCGCATCGTGAAAGCGGACCTGATTCCCGGCACAGAACGAGCCGACCAGGGAACGGACCCGATTGGGGTTGGCGATCGTGAAGTCCGGATGATCGGCCAGCTTCTTCACCTGCGCGAGGGTGTCGGGCCGGCTCGAGCCCGCCTGGATCGAGAACCACTTGTCGAGGACCAGGGGATCCTCGCGCCAGCGCGCATGGAAGGTCTCGACGGCCTCGTCGCGCCGGGGATGGACCTGATCGGCGAGCACGAGGAAGGCCGCCTGACAGTCCGTCATGTTGTCGGCCTCCTCGAACTGCCTCCAGGCGGTCTCGACCGCCTCCTCGTCGGCCGGCCAGACCAGGAAGCGCAGCAGCACGCTCCGGAGACGTCGCCGATCGATCTCTCCCTGCGAGAGCGTGTAGGGGCGACTCGGAGAGAGCGATCGGTAGAGCGACGCGAGACGATCACCGTGGGCACGCCCGAGCGAGGCCCCCAGATGCTCCCGCGCCGCGTGGAGGGCGTCCGGGTCGATCGTCGTCATCTCCTGGGCCACGACCCGCTCCGCCGGCAGGCCGAGCGCCATGGCGCGCAGCGAGCCATCCACGCCTTCGTCCTCGAGCACCCTCCCCCAGGCCCGGGAGAACGACGCGTCCAGCGCGAGTGGCTCTCCTCGACTCCATGCCTCGGCCCCCTGGAGCAGCAAGCGCGTGGCGAGCCGCTCGCCGGCATCCCAGCGGTTGAACGGATCGTCGTCATGGGCCATCAGGAAGGCCAGGGTCTCGGGCTCCCGGGGCAGGTCGAGCTTGACGGGGGCGGAGAATCCACGCAGGAGCGAGGGGATGGGCTCCTCCTCGAGCCCCGTGAAGACGAAGCGCTGCTCCGCCTCCTTCAGCTCGAGGACTCGACTCGGAGCGCCGGCCTCCCGGACCTCCTCGGGCTCGCCCTCCTGCCGGAGCGGGAGCGGGCTTCCGTCCGATCCGAGAAGCCCGACCCGGACGGGGATCGGCAGTGGCTTCCGATCGGCCGCGCCGACGATCTCGAAGGCCGTCTCGGGATAGTCCTGCTTCAGCGTCAGCTCGTATCGTCCACTCCCGGCCTCGTAGCGCCCCGAAGCCCGGACCCGGGGCGTGCCCGCCTGCCCGTACCAGCGCTCGAACTGAGCGAGATCCCGCCCGTTCGCGTCGGCCATCGAAGCCCGGAAGTCGTCGCAGGTCACGGCCTGACCGTCGTGCCGTTCGAAGTAGAGGTCCATGCCCTTTCGGAAGCCCTCTTCCCCGAGCAGCGTCTCGTACATCCGGACGACCTCGGCCCCCTTCTCGTAGACCGTCGCGGTATAGAAGTTGTCCATCGAGATGTACGACTCGGGGCGGATGGGGTGCGCCATCGGCCCCTCGTCCTCGGGAAATTGACGCGAGCGGAGCGACTTCACGCTGGAGATCCGATGGATCGCTTCCGAGCCCACCTCTTCGCTGAAGCGCTGGTCCCGGTAGACCGTCAGCCCCTCCTTGAGCGTCAGCTGGAACCAGTCGCGACAGGTCACGCGATTGCCCGTCCAGTTGTGGAAATACTCGTGTGCGATGACCGACTCGATCCCCTCGAAGTCGTCGTCGGTGGCGGTCTCCGGGAGCGCCAGGACGTACTTCGAGTTGAAGATGTTGAGTCCCTTGTTCTCCATCGCCCCCATGTTGAAGTCGTTCACCGCCACGATCATGTAGACGTCGAGGTCGTACTCCCTTCCGAAGCGGTCCTCGTCCCAGCGCATGGCCTTCTGGAGGGAGCGCAGCGCATGCTCGCAGCGATCGAGATTCTGGGGCTCGACCCAGATCTCGAGCCGCACGACCCGACCCGACATCGTCGTGAACTCGCCCGCGTGGCAGCGGAGATCCCCCGCGACGAGGGCGAAGAGGTAGCTCGGCTTGGGGAAGGGATCCTCCCAACGCACGCGGTGGCGGCCTCCGGGGAGCGTCTCCGACAGGGTGCGGTTGCCGTTGGAGAGCAGCACGGGATAGCGATCGCCGTCGGCCTCGATCGTCACCGAATAGCGGCTCATCACGTCGGGGCGATCGAGGAAATAGGTGATCCGGCGAAAGCCCATCGCCTCGCATTGCGTGCAGAAGTTCCCGCTGCTCTTGTAGAGCCCGGAGAGCTTCGTGTTCTTCTCGGGATGGATCGCCACCTGCGTCTCGAGCACGAAGTGCCCGGGCGGGTCGTCGATCGTCAGGGTGTCGCCCTCGACCCGGTACTCCGACTCCGAGAGGGGGCGGCCGTCGATCGCGATCGAGCGCAGCTCGAGCTCCTCGCCGTCGAGCACCAGCGGCGCCGCCTCCTCGGGCGCTCCGGCCTGGCGGCGGATCTCGAGCCGGGCATCCACCCGGGTCTCGTCCTCGGCGAGGTCGAAGCGGAGGTCCACGGCCTCGATCGTGTAGTCGGGAGGCCGGTAATCGCTCCGCAAGACGGTCTTCGGCTTCGATTCGGTCATGAGCGTCTCGATTCCCTCCGGCACGCCGTCGCACGGTAGAAATTGGCAGATGAGAGGGCAAGGGAGTAGCTTGCGCACGCGCCCAGGGGAGATCCGTGAAGAAGCCGGGAGAGGACCCTTCGATTCGGGACGAGAGCCGGAGCCGCCGAGCCCGCACGGACGCGGGCGGCGCGCCGGAGATCACGCCCCATTGGGACGCGACCAAGCGCAGCCAGACGGAGATGTGGGAGCAGAAGCGGCGCCTGGCCGACGCCATGCGGCTCGTCATCGAGCGGCTGGTCCCGAGCAACGCGCCGGCCGACGAGCTGCGCGCGGCGGCCGACGGGCTCGAGCGCTACGCCGAGGCGCTTCGCGGCCATCCGCGACTCCGCGACCCGCGTCTCTTCGGCGAGTCCGCGAACGCCGGCGACGTGGGAGCCTTCTTCGACCAGAGTCCGATGATCGGCCTGGCCAACCCTCTGGCGCCGCCGATCACGATCGGCCGCAAGGACGACCGGACCGCCCACGCCCGGGTCGTCTTCGGCTCCGCCTACGAGGGTCCGCCTGGCTCCGTCCACGGCGGCTTCGTGGCCGCTGCCTTCGACGAGGTCCTGGGCTACGTGCAATCGCTCTCCGGGCAGCCCGGCATGACCGGAACGCTCACCGTGAGATACCGCCGACCGACGCCGCTCCATACTCCCCTGCTCTTCGAGGCGGAGCTCGAACGGGTGGAGGGACGCAAGATCTTCACGCGAGCCCGGCTCGAGGCCGAGGGCGAGCTCTGTGCCGAGGCGGAGGGGATCTTCATCTCGCTTCGGGAAGGCGTGATGCAGGACCTGATCGAGAAGCGCGTCGAGCGCGAGGAACGACTCGGGATGCCCCGAACTCCGACGGAGACCGGGTCGTGAAGCTCGGCGCGCCCCGCCGACCCCCCGCTCGGCGCCCCGGACTCCGGCTGCTCGCCACCGGCCTCGGCCTGATCGCGATCTTCTTCGGCTGCATGACCTCCGACGGACCGCGGGGCCCGGCGCTCCGCGTCGGCGTCTCTCCGGACGCTCCGCCCGTCGTGTTCGAGCGGGACGGGGAGATCGTCGGGATCGAGGCCGACCTCGCACGTCTCGTCGGCCTCTCCCTCGACCGCAGGATCGTCTTCCACAGGGCGTCCAACCCGGAGCTCCTCGAGGCCGTCGAAAGGGGCGAGATCGACGTCGTCATGAGCGGGGTCGCGATCACGCCGGAATGGGCCGAACGCGTGCGCTTCACGCAGCCCTACATGCAGGTGGGTCAGCTCCTGATGATCCGCGCCTCCGACGTCGCGCGCTTCGGGCGCGTCGAAGGCGTGCGGCGCCGCGGCGCCCGGGTCGGATACGAGCGGGGAACGCGCGGAGAGCAG
>CAYXLY010000252.1:0-6810 GCA_964466005.1 uncultured Spirochaetaceae bacterium
GAGGTGATCACCCGACTGTGGTCGTCGGAGGTCGCGGACTTCGAGGGAGAGCTCTACTCACTCCAGGGCGCGTCGATCTCCCCGAGACCGACCCAGAGCCCGCTCCCCCTCTGGCTGGGCGGCGCCTCGAAGGCTGCCGTCCGACGAACGGCCCGCTTCGGGCACGGCTGGCTGGCTCCCTTGCAATCCCCTGCCGAGGCGGGCCTCACGGTCCGGGCGATCGCAGAGGAGAGCCGCCGCATCGGACGCCCGATCGCCGACGATCATTATGGCGCCACGATTCTCTACCGCATCGGCCCCTCGAGCTCGAAGGCGGACTCCCCTCCGACCCACGCCCGCCCCGAGATCCGCCGTCGCCTGGCGGGCGTCCAAGCGGTCGGCGACGCGGAGATCGTGCTCGAGCGGCTTCAGGAGTACCGCGCCGTGGGCATCACGAAGTTCATCGCGATCCCGCTCGCCCAGAGTGCTTCGGAGATGATGGAGCAGACGCGCCTCCTCGATCGCGAGGTCATCCCCCATGCGGGCGACTGAGGCACTCCTGCGCGCCGACTCTCGAGGCGCCCCTCCCTCTCTTCGGTGTCCGGCGGACTTCGGTCCGACAGAGGTCCCGGCGTCAATCTTCGAGCAGGCTCGCGACGTTCTCGGGCGGGCGGCCGATGGCGGCCCTCCGCCCGCGGATGACGATCGGCCTCTCCATCAGGATGGGCGCCTCGACCAGCGCGGCCCGCAAGGCCTCTTCCGTCGAGTCCCGCGTGAGACCGGCCTCCGCGAAGGCCTTCTCCTTCGTCCGCGTCCACTCGCGGATCGGCTTGCCGAGTCGATCGCCGAGGTCGGCCAGCTCCTCCGACGAGAGCGGCTCCTCGAGGTAGAGACGCGTCGTGAAGGAGAGCCCTCGATCCTCCAGAAGGGCCTTCGTCGCCCGACTCTTCGAGCATCGCGGATGATGGAGCAGCAGGATCTCGTCTGGGGTTCGCGGAAGCGCCACGGATTCCTCCTTCCCATCGATCGACTTGCGGAATCGCGAGCGGGAAACTAGTGATTTCCGCCGCGAGGGGCGAGTCCGCTCCCCGTGCAGCCCTTCGGAGGATCGAATGTCCCTGCTCGACTTCCTCGGCCTCGGCGGCCGAGCGCAGGCTCCTCGCTCGGAGCCCGCGAGCCTGAGAGAGATCGGCGCCCGCCTCGAGGGCCTCCCGCCCGAAGAGGCCCGCTTTGCGGCCGCCTTCGCCTATCTCCTCGCTCGGATCGCCGGCGCCGACCTCCGAACCGAGGACAGCGAGCGCCTGGAGATGGTCCGGCACCTCGAACGCTTCGGCGAGCTCGATGCCGATCGGGCGAAGCTCCTCGGCCAGACCGCGGTCCAGGCGGCCTGGACCTATAGCGCCAGCGACGACCATCTCGTGGCTCGAGCCTTTCGTGACATGAGCGAGCCGGAAGAGCGACTCCGTCTCCTTCGCTGTCTCTATGCAGTCGCTGCGGCGGACCAGACGATCTCGACACGCGAGGACAACGCCATCTTCGAGATCGCCACGACCCTCGACATGCCCCGTGAAGCCGTGGTCGGGATCCGAGCGGACTTCCGCGAGTACCTCGGCGCGCTCAAGGCTCTTCCCGGAGAGCGTTGATCCGCTACGATCGCCAGCAAGGCAGGAAGATCCCCTCTTCCAGCGATCGGTGAGGTCCATAGATCATGGCTGCACGCAAGAAGACCGCCAGGAAAGCCAAGGCCCGGAAGGCCGGGAAGACGCCGACCCGAAAGAGCCCGAAGAAGGCCGCGAGCCGGAAACGCAAGAAGTCGGCCGGAAAGAAGGCGGCGAAGAAAGCTGCAAAGAAGACTGCGAAGAAGGCCGCCAAGAGGGCGGGGAAGACGGCTGCCAAGAAGGCCGGGAAGAAGGCCGGGAAGAAGAAGGCGGCCCGGAAGGCCTCGGGCAAGAAGGCGAGCCCGAGCCCCCGGAAGGCCAGTCGGAAGAGCAGCAAGAAGAGCGCGAAGAAGAAGGCCGCCCGCAAGGCGACCGGGCGCAGCCCGAGCAAGAAGGCTTCGAAGAAGCCGGCCGTGAGGAAGCCCGCCCTGCCCAGCGTGAAGACGGAGACTCGCCCCGTGCCCCCGAGCTCGGGCGAGATCGTGCGGACGCGCCCGGCGGTCATCGCGAAGCGCCTCCTGAGCCCGTCTGCGACGACGGGTGGCGAATCGGCATCGGAGGGCGTGCGGTACAGCGATCCGGCGCGCGAGGCAATGCTGAAGAAGCTTCGAAGGTAGGGGGCTCGACCGACGCCCGACGAGCTCGGTGAGGCCCCGAGCCACCCTGAGTCACGAAGAGCCCCCGCGACCAGGAAGGTCGCGGGGGCTCTCTCATTGGACTCATCGGATCCTCTTCATTGGATCGCGCTCATCCGGTCCCGCGCAGCTCGCCGCTCCCCATCCATCGGCCTCCAGGAATGGAGGCATGGATGGAGAACGGGCGAAGGGATCGGGAACGACCCCATCGAGACGAGAGACGGGTAGCCTCAGGGGCGCTTCGAGGTGCTCCGAGGTGCTCCGAGGTAAGAGACGGACGGCCTCAATCCTCGTCGTCGGCGATCTTCGAGCTGTACTTCTTCTTCAGCTCGGCCTGGGTCTCCGCCGGCACCGGCGCGTACTTCTCGAACTCCATCGAGAACTCGGCCTTGCCCTGGGTCATCGATCGCAGATCCGTCGCGTACCCGAACATCTCGGAGAGCGGGACCTCCGCATCGACCACCGAGAAGCCCTCCTCCTCGGTCGACCCCACGACCTGACCCCGCCGCTGCATGATCGTCTTCAGGATCGCGCCCTGGAACTCCGACGGCCCCTCGACCGAGAGCTTCATGATCGGCTCGAGAATCTGCGGCTTGGCACGGGGGTAGAACTCACGGAAGGCCCCGCGAGCCGCCGCCTGGAATGCCATCTCCGAGGAGTCCACGCTATGCGACTGGCCGTCGTTGATCTCGATCCGCATGCCGATCACCGGAAACCCGATCAGGCGGCCCTTCTCCAGCGAGGATCGGAAGCCCTTCTCCACGGCAGGGATGTACTCGGTCGGGATCGCTCCGCCCTTGATGCTGTTGACGAACTGGAAGTCCTTGTCTCCCTCGTCGTCCGGAGCGATCGGGGAGACGATCCCCGCCACCTTGCCGTATTGTCCCGAGCCGCCGGACTGCTTCTTGTGCGTGTAGCTGAACTCGGTCGGCTGGGTGATGGTCTCGCGATAGGCCACCTGCGGCTGGCCGGTCTCGACCTCGCAGTTGTACTCCCGCTTCATCCGCTCGACGTAGACCTCGAGATGGAGCTCGCCCATGCCCGAGATCACGGTCTCGTTGCTCTCCGGGTCGACCTCGGAACGGAAGGTGGGGTCCTCGCGCACGAAACGCCCGAGCGCCTTGCCCATGTTGTCGGCCGCCTTCTGATCCTTCGGCTTGATCGACAGCGAGATCACGGGGTCGGGCACGTGCATCGAAGACATGGCGATGTTCACCTTGCCGTCCGTGAACGTGTCGCCAGACGCGCAGTCGACTCCGAAGAGCGCGACGATGTCGCCTGCCGCCGAGTCCTCGATGTCCTGCATCTCGTCCGCGTGCATGCGGATGAGTCGACCGACCTTGACCTTCTTGCCGGTCCGCATGTTGTAGATCGTGTCGCCCTTCCGGAGCGTGCCCTGGTAGATCCGGACGTAGGTCAACTGTCCGTAGCGACCGTCCTCGAGCTTGAATGCGAGCAGGACCAGCGGCTTCGAGGGATCGGTGACGACCTCGACCTCCGCCTCGTCCTGATCGAGGTCGACCGCCATGTTCTGGACCTGGGTCGGGTTCGGGAGGTAGTCGGCCACCGCATCGAGCAGGAGCTGCACGCCCTTGTTCTTGTAGGCCGAGCCGAGGAAGACGGGCGTGAGATCCATCGACAGCGTGCCCGAGCGGATCGCGTCGCGGATCATCGTCGGCTCGACCGCCTCCTCGAGCATCGCCTCCATCAGCTCGTCCGAGAACATCGACACGGCGTCGAGCATGATCTCCCGGTACTCCTCGGCCTGCGCCTGGAGCTCCGCCGGGATCTCCTCCTCGCGGATGACCTCGCCGTGATCTCCGTCGAAGTAGAAGGCCTTCATCGAGACGAGGTCGACGATGCCGCGGAGGTCGTTCTCCAGGCCGATCGGGATCTGAGTCATGATCGCGTTGTGGCCGAGCTTCTCGCGCAGCTGCTTCGTCACCTTGAAGGGATCGGCGCCGGAGCGGTCGAGCTTGTTGATGAACGCGATCCGCGGGACGTTGTAGCGCTTCATCTGACGATCGACGGTCATCGACTGGGACTGCACGCCAGCGACACCGCAGAGGATCAGGATTGCCCCATCGAGCACGCGCAGGGACCGCTCGACCTCGACCGTGAAGTCGACGTGGCCGGGCGTGTCGATGATGTTGATCTGCTGTCCCTTCCAGTCGCAGTACGTCGCCGCCGACGCGATGGTGATGCCCCGCTCGCGCTCGAGCTCCATCGAGTCCATCGTCGCACCGACCTCGTCCTTGCCGCGCACCTCGTGGATGGCATGGATCCGTCCGGTATAGAAGAGGACACGCTCGGTCAGGGTCGTCTTGCCCGAGTCGATGTGTGCACTGATTCCGATATTGCGGACCTTCTCGATATCGCCGAGCATCGCTTCATTCCTCATCGAGCCTCGAGGCTCGTCCAGGGAGCTGGAGACGCCCCGTCTCCCAGTCTCCCAGCCTGCTCCCACCGCGCCTGGCAAGTGGGAAATTGTCGACCCGGAGTCGAGCGTCAACCCGGAGTCGCATTTCCGGCAGAGCTCTTCCTTGACTGACTGGCTCGTTCCCGGGAGAACCCTTCGGCCCGACACGCGCCGGCCCTGACCCGAGACCCGATTCCAGCGAATGCGTCCGACCCTGGATCCCGGGGACCGGTTCCGAGGCCGTCCCGTCTGCCGGGCCTCCGCAGGTGCATCGCACACCTGCAGCCGCGCCGGCGAGAGGCCGCTTCGGTAACCGAGGATTTCAGGGGATCGAGACCCGATTCGGGGCCGCAAGATAGCGGGATCATGAGAGAAAATCGAGCCCCGAAGAAGATCTTCGAGCCTCCCCGGAGGTCCCGAGACCGGCCGGACACCTCTCTATCCGACCGGGCCGATCCGCCGAACGACCTCCAGAGTGATCGGAGCTATATCGAGAGCCCCGTCCGGTCTCCGATCGCGCCCGCCGCTACGGCCGGGCTTCCGAGGGCGAGCGTGTGCGGGGAAAGCGAGCGGGTCACCGTCGACCGCGTCCCGATGACGGACTGCTCGCCAATGGAGACCCCGCGCAGAACCGTCACGTCGGCCGCGATCCAACAGTGGTCTCCGACGCGGATGGGCGCGACCCGCTCCGGCCGGTCCGCATCGAGGTCGTGTTGGTCGGCATCGAGCAGGCGGGAGCCCATGCCGATCCAGACGCGATCGCCGATGTCCACGGATCGCTTGGCGCTGAGATGACAGCCGTTCAGGAACCCCTCGCGTCCGATCCGGATCCGCGCGCCCGGAAAGGCGAAGATCAGGACCGGGGCGAGATCCGAGCGCAGCCAGGTATCCGCACCGATCTCCACGCGCGCCCCCTCACCGATCGAGAAGTATACCCCTCGGGAGCGCCGCTCCGTGTAGACGCGCGGGCCGATCTCGAGCTGGGCTCCGGCGCCGAGCTCGTAGTGGGAGGAGGCGAAGTTCGTGCTGGCCTCGGGATCGAGGATCACCCCAGGGTGACGATCTCGCAGCCGTCGGAGCTTCATCCGGTCGAAGGCCTGGATGCTCTTGAGCCGCCAACGGGTCGCGCGCGAGGTCATGGGGTGGGTCGGATCGCGAAGCGGGGACCGGGGCCGGGCGGAAAGCCCGCGGAGGCCGGCTCGAGCCGGCTGGGCGGGCGCCGGAGGAGGAGCCCGCGGCGCGCCCTACTGCCCCGGCGCAGCCTGACCTTCCTTCAGTCGGAAGGTGATGAAGCCATGGGTCGGATCATAGGGAGACAGGCCCACCGTCACCCGATCGCCCGGAATCACCCGGATGCGAAACCGGCGCATGCGTCCCGAGAGCTGGGCCGTGACCTGCTGCCCGTTCTCGAGAGTGATCTGGTATCGGCCACCGCCGAGGATCTTGTCCACGCTGCCGGTCGCCTGGATCAGGTCGTCTCTTGCCAAATCGAATGGATCCTTCCTGGTGGTCGTGCCCCGAGACGTTCCGGGTCGCGTCGATCGCCCCCTCGTCTCGCCAGGGTGGGCGAGCAGAGCGTCGATCCGCCCTCACCCGCTCCACTCTCGGCGCGCAGAGGCTAGCACGGGGGCTCCGAGGCGGCGAACGACTCCCGGAGGAGCACGGCCACGATCCGACTCGCCCCTGGAGGTCTGCCCCGCGACGGATCTTTGCTAGCCTCCGCGCCCGCGGAGAGGTGGCGGAGCCTGGTTGAACGTGCCTGACTCGAAATCAGGTGTACTCGCAAGGGTACCGTGGGTTCGAATCCCACCCTCTCCGCCATTCAGTCTGCCCGGGCAGAGACTCGCCCCAAACACCGACCGGGGCTCGAGAAAATCCCGTGGAAGCGCAGGGTTTTGCGCGATGCCCGTTCGCTGAAGCGAACCGTGGAGACTCGAATTCCGCTCTCGATCCGCGGCCTCTGCACCATCGTCTCTGCGAGCCGGTTCGGCGGTTCGCTTTCGCCATGGATTCGCAGGCGGCGCTCGATGAATCCGTTCCGGGGGCCGGCGCGGTCCCCTGCCTGGCGAGTACACCGCCTTCACCAGTTATGCGTCTGAGTATCGCTCTGGATGAGCGT
>CAYXLY010000253.1:0-6730 GCA_964466005.1 uncultured Spirochaetaceae bacterium
CCGATCCGATGGCGCGTCTCGCGCATGATGGGCGAGGCGGCCGACTACCATCCGGAGTGGCCGGGCGCCGTGGCGCGAGGCCGCAGCCTCGAGCCGAGCGTGGACCGCCGAGGCCTCTATGGCCCGGAGCTGATCGACGGATTGCGCCGGGGCTTCGAGGATGCGGGCGGAGAGATCCTGCTCGAGACCCCCGTCGAGCGCCTGATCCTCCGAGACGACGAGGACGGCCGTCGTGAGGTGATCGGCGTCGAGGCGCGGCGCGGCGGCCAGCCCTTTCGCGTGCGCGCCCACCGTGCGGTCCATCTGGCCGCCGGCGGCTTCGACTGGGACTTCGAGATGAAGCGTCATTTCCTGCGCGGCCCCACCCTCTACTCGCTGGGCGCCGGAGGCAATACGGGCGACGGCATCCGGATGGCGATGGCCGCCGGCTCGGACCTGCGCAACATGAACGAGGTCTGGGGCATCACGGTCTACAAGGCGGAGGCCGAGGCCGGGCGTGCGCACCGCATGGGCGCGACCCTTCACGCCGAGGTCGAGAAGCGGTCGGCGGGCTCGATCGTCGTGAATCGGTTCGGTGAACGATTCCAGAACGAGGCCGCCGACTACGACTCGACCTGGCGGAGCTACTTCGCCTGGGACAACTGGGGCGAGCTCGGCTATCGCAATCTCCCGGCCTTCGCCCTCTTCGATTCGGCCGTGCGCCGGACCGGCCGGATCGCCGGCCTGCCTTCAGGCGAGGCGCTGCCGGACTGGGTCGTCGAGGCACCGAGCCTCTCGGAGCTCGCCGCGCGGCTCGGGATCGATGCGGGGGGTCTCACGCGGACGGTGGCCCGCTTCAACGCCTTCGCCCGAGACCTGCGCGATCCCGACTTCCACCGCGGGGAGAGCCACTACGATCGCTACGGAAAGCCCGACAGGTCGATCACCCTCGGTCCGATCGAAGAGCCCCCCTTCTTCGGGGCCGAGCTGGCCGCGGCCGACATCGGGACCTGCGGCGGAGCGCGCGTCAACGGGCATGCCCAGGTCCTCGACGCCTTCGGTCGCGTGATCCCGGGGCTCTACGCGTCCGGCAACAATGCAGGCATCGGCAGCCCGGGCTCGAGCTATGGCGGCGGCGGCGGCACGATCGGTCCCGCCATGACCTTCGCGTACCGGGCCGGAGTCCACGCGGCGACGGGGTCCACCGAAGGCTGAGGGGCCTCGGGCCCCGGCCTTCAGTCGTGGCCCGGCAGGTACTCGGAGAAGAGATCGCCGGCGATCGGATCGCTCGATTCCGGGACGTCGTAGTGGGTCCTGATCTCGACGGAGCCGTCCTCACCGAAGCGATAGACCTCGATGCTCCGCATCAGGCTCGTCTCGCCGTCCTTCGTGAAGGTGTTCTCCATGACCCAGGCGACCTCGTTGCCGCACACGAACATCGTCGCCGGATCGACATGGAAGTGCGTCGAGGGCTGGAAGAGATCGTAGGGCTCGGCCGCACAGCCCTCGAAGCCGCTCTTGGGCGGTGTCCCGACCGGATCGAGCATGACGAAGTCCCCGGGCGCGACCTTCTTCCAGTTCGCGACCCAGGCCTCCTTGTCCCCCGAGTTCCAGTGCTCGACGTATCCCTTCGCCCACTCCAGCAATGCTTCGCGTGACGGTGACGCCATCGCTCTCCCTCCTTCGTCCAAACCGATTGAAGAGAGCATTCTAGAGCTTTTCGATCCGGGCTGCGGTGTGCTTGTGCCAGGGGGTGCCGGCGATGGGATCCCGATCCGCCGCTGCCGTCAGCTCGTTCGGGGCGACGCCTCCGATCTCTCCCGCCCCGCCGTGAAGGACTCCGGTTCCGTTCGGGAGCGAGACGTGTCCCGTCTGCATCCGGTCGGAGACCTCGACCCGGACCTCGGCCTGCCCCCGCCGAGTGGTCAGCCTCGCCCTGCCCCCGTCGGCGAGCCCGAGACGCTCCGCGTCCTGCGGGCTCAGACGCAGAGCTCCCTCCGCGTCCTTCTTCCGCCAGGTCGGGTCGCGCAAGATCGTATTGGCCGTGAAGGCGCGACGCTCACCGGCCGAGAGCACGAAAGGATGATCGGGATCCAGTCCATCCGTCCGGTCCTCGGTCGCCAGCCCGTCGAGCTCGGCGAAGAGCTCGGGGACCGCGAGCTGGATGCGACCGCCCGGACGCCCCACCTTCGCGAAGCTCTGCTCCCACTCGTCCACCGCGAAGACGAGGCCGCGGTCGGCCTCCAGGATCGCGTCGAAGAGCGCATCGCCCAGATCTCCGCCCTGCTCTCCGATCCCCGCTCGTCGGAGGGCGTCGGGAATCTCTCGCGCAGCCATCTGACACGATGCCCACAAGGGCGCGGCCTCCGCCGTCCCTGGCGGCAGCTTCGATCCGATCGCGCGCAGCAGCACCACCGGCGCGAGGGCCGCGAGGCCGGGCTCCTCGGCGACGCGCGCGAAGAACTTCTCCCGGAATCCATCCCGACCCGCGTCCCAGGCCTCGGAGAGGGCGTCGACGACGGCCGTCGGCATCGCGCCGAGGGCCTCGACCAGCCGGGCATGCAGCTCTCCCTCGGAGAAGAGGCCTTCGGGCGGCTCCATCAATGCGTGTCGGAGATGGAAATGGTTCCTCGGGAACTCGAAGTTGAAGAAGGTCGCCTCGGCCTTCTCGAGCTGCGTCGCGACGGGAAGCACGTAGTCTGCGAGGCGTGCCGTCTCGGTGAGCGCGACGTCGACGACCACGACGCACTCGAGCGCTTCGAAGGCCTCTCGCAGACGCGGGCTGTCCGCCAGCGAGTGGATCGGATTCGCCGACTCGACGAAGATCGCACGAAACCGATCGGGATGATCGGTGAGAATCTCTTCGGAGATCACGTTGCAGGGCGTCAGCCCCTCGATCACGCGGGAACGGGTGACGGGCGTCCGATGATCCTTGCCGGCGCCCGAGGCCCGGAGGACGGGCTGAATGGCACTCACGGGATACGCGGCCCCTGGCTTGCCGTAATTTCCCGTCCCGTAGGCGATGAGTCGATGGAGGTAGCTGACGAGCGTGGAGTGGCGGTTCATCTGTACGCCGAGATCCTCGAAGAAGGCCGCGCTGCGAGCCTCGGCGATGCGGCGCGCAGCGCGACGGACGAGCGCCTCGGGAACGCCCGCCTGCTCGCAGTAGTCGGGGATCGGCAAGGCCTCGAAATGCGGCCGCACGGCCTCCAGGCCCTCGGCATGCTCCTCGAGCCAGTCGTGCGCCAGCCGACCTTCCTGCACGAGGACCGCGAAGAGCGCCGCCAGCAGCCAGGCGTCGCCTCCGGGCCGCACCGCCAGATGGATGTCGGCGAGATCCGCCGTCTCGCTGCGACGGGGATCGATCACGATGAGGCAGCGATCGGGGTCCCTCGCGATCTCTCGAAGCGTCACCCGGGCGCGTGGAATGCCGTGAGAGAGCCAGGGGTTCTTGCCGATGAAGACACCGACCTCGCAATGCTCGAAGTCGCTTCGGGTGAGCACCCCGATCATCTGCGCCGCGACCCACGCCTCGCCGGTCTTCTCCTGTGCGAGCGCATTCGAGCGATAGCGGGATCCGAGCACGCCGCGCAGGGAGCGGGAGTAGGCGCCGGGGAGATGATTGCCCTGACCGCCCCCGCCGTAGTAGAAGATCGACTGGCCTCCATGCGATTCGCGAATCGCCGCGAGCCGCGCGGCCACCTCGCGGATCGCCGTCTCCCAGTCGATCTCCTCGAAGTCCCCGTCTGGCCGTCTCCGGAGCGGGCTCAGGAGCCGTTCGGGGTCGTTCTGATAGTAGTCGAGACGGGAGGCCTTCTCGCAGGCATAGCCCTCGGAGGAGGGATGTCGCTTGTCTCCACGGATCCGGACGAGGCGGCGGCCCCCCTCCCCTCCGCGCTGCACCTCGAGGCCGCAGTTGCACTCGCAGAGGATGCAGGCGGTCGGCTGCCAGACGGGGGCGGATCCCGGATCCGAAGGAGGCTGGGGCATGGACACGATCTCCCGGCGCGTCCGATCAGCATTCTCCTTCCGATCCGCTCACGCAACCGGATCCACGCCGGGGCGACGGGACCGCCAGTCAGGAAGGCGCCGGATCCGCCCCGAGTCGCCTCAGAGGTCGAGCCCGAGGAGCTCGATCGCATTCTCGCGCGCGATCTTGTTCACCGTGTCCTGATCGAGATGTCCGAAGAGCTCTTCCGCCACCTTCTTCGAGTTCGGGAACGTCCCGTCCTGATGGGGATAATCGGTCTCGAACATGACGTTGTCGACGCCGATCTTGTCGATCAGGCTGATCCCCACCGTGTCCTTGAAGAAGCAGCTGTGCACGTGGCGCTCGTAGTAGGCCGAAGGCGGCTCCGGGATCCGCGACTCCCCCTGCGCCCACTGATGCGTGTGCCAGGTATCGTCGGCGCGCTCGATGAAGTAGGGGATCCAGCCGATCTGGCTCTCCGCATAGAGGAGCTTCAGCTTCGGAAACTGCTCGAGCTTGCCCGAGAAGATCCAGTCGATCATCGAGGCGATGCTGTTGCACGCGATCAGATTGGCGGTCACGACGGTCTGGGCATCGTCGGACGTCTTCAGCGTCTTGGTGCCCGAGCCGATGTGCATCGCGATCACCGTGTCCGTCTCCTCGCAGGCAGCGAGGAAGGGATCCCAGTAGCCGGACTGGATCGACGGACGCCCCAGCCACGCGGGCAGCTCCGAGAAGCTCACGGCGCGACAGCCGCGGGCGGCGTTCCGCCGGATCTCTGCGGCCGCGAGATCCGCGTCCCAGAGCGGCACGACGCAGAGCGGGATCAGACGCCCTTCCGAATCGCCGCACCACTCCTCGATCATCCAGTCGTTGTAGGCCTCGACACAGAGCTTGCTCAGCTCCAGGTTCTTGCGCTCGGAGAAGAGCTGGCCGCAGAAGCGCGGGTAGTTGGGAAAGCACAGAGAGGCCTCGACGTGGTTCTTCTCCATGTCGGCCACTCGCGCCTTCGGGTCGTAGCAGCCGGGCGCGATGTCGTCGTAGGTGACGCCCTGCGCGCTGACCTCTTCCGGAGGAATGCCCGGGCACGCGATGATCTGCTTGATCTGGTACCGATGGTCCTCGTAATGCCACCAGGCGGCCATCTTGTCCCCGTCTCCGGGCGTCTCCACCCAGACGCCGTCGACCAGCTTCATCTCGCCCTGTGGCGCGATCACGATGCGCGGCCCCTCGTTCTTGTATCGCTCGGGAAGCCTGGACTGCCAGAGATGGGCGGGCTCGACGACGTGGTCGTCCACGCTGACGATCTTCGGGATCTCGCTGCGGACGGCCGCGGGGGAATCGGATTTCGGCGCGGACATGAGGTCTCCTCTTGTCGCCTCGAGATCGACTCGAGATCGACTCGAGATCGGCGCGCGCTGCGAGCCGGGCGAGGGATCCGGAGCTCTCTCGGACTCATTTGCGAGCAGCGCGCAGCCGGGCGGCGCCGCTGGCGCGAATTATAACCGCGTCGCTCGGGGGGTGCTTTCGACGTCAGGACGCGGTGATACGATCTGCGCGATGACTGCGCCTCCTCCCCCCTCCACGTCTGACCCGTCCGTCCACCCCTCCACCGGGACGGAGCCGGATCGGCCTCTCGAGGGTCTCCGCGTCCTCGACTGCACGCGGGTCCTGAGCGGACCCATCTGCGGCCGCCTGCTCTGCGATCTCGGCGCCGACGTCGTGAAGGTCGAGGCGCCGGAGACCGACGTCCTGCGCTCGGCGCCGCCCCGGGTCTCGGGCCTCGCCACGATGTACTCGCAGTACAACGTCGGCAAGCGCAACGTCTCGCTCGACCTGAAGGTCGAGGGCGGGGCCGAGCTGCTCGCGCGCCTGGCCGAGCAGGCGGACGTGCTCGTCGAGAACTTCCGTCCCGGCGTGCTCGCGCGTCAGGGATGCGGCGCGCGGGCGCTCCGAGAGCGGTCGCCCCGGCTGGTCTACTGCTCGATCACGGGCTGGGGACAGGAGGGGCCGTGGGCCGATCGACCGGCCTATGCACCGATCGTGCAGGCGGAGGCCGGGACCCTGGCCCTCGGCGCAGCGCTCCGCCGAGGCCCGGCACAGGGAGAGGTGCTGCAGCATGCCGATCTCTATGCCGGCCTCATGGCCTGCAACGCGATCCTGGCCGCGCTCTTTCGGCGCGAGCGGAGAGGCGTCGGCGCGCACCTCGACGTGGCGATGGGCGAGGCCCTCCTCTACGTGAACGAGCACGCGTCGGCCGAGATCGCCGGCCTGCCGGGGGCCGAAGGCTTCGCGACCTGGAGCTTCGAGACGTTCCGGCTCGCCAATGGTCGCGCGGTCCACGTGCTCGGCGATCCGGTGCGGCTCTTTCCGCTGCTCGCCCCGGCCCTCTCGATTCCGGTCGAGAAGAGCGACGCCCGATTCGCGACCGCGCAGGGACGAGAGGCGAATCGCGAGGAGATCGTCTCGGCTCTCGCGTCCGCGATCGCCGAGATCCCGAGCCAGGGCGAGCTCGAGACCCGCCTCGACGGGCTGCCGGCGCTCGTCGCGGGCGTCCGGACGACGGCCGAGCTCGCGGAGTCCGAGTGGGCTACGCATCGCGGCCTGCTCACCGAGGTGGCGCCGGGACTTCGCGTTCCGGCTGCGCCCTGGCGCTCCCCGGATCTCGCGATCGGACCCACGGGACCGGCCCGCGTCGCATGGCGGGGAGAGCACAACCACGCGGTGCTGGCCGAGTGGCTGGGCATGCCGGAGGCGGAGGCGCGATCCCTGGAGGCCCGC
>CAYXLY010000254.1:0-6725 GCA_964466005.1 uncultured Spirochaetaceae bacterium
TGCCACACGGTCGGCCTGGCCACTTCGACGGCGAACTTCCGGGACAGGACACTAGCTAGACGGGATCGAAGGACGGGCTGCCCAGACCGATCTCCCAGAGGACCTCGTCGAGACGATCCGCAGCGGAGATGGCGTCGAAGCGCTGGGGACGGTCCGGGCCGATGCAGCTCGACAGGGGCGTCAGAATCGTGGTCGGCTTCGGATGGCAGAACTGCACGACGGAGATCCGGCGCTCTTCCCGGGCTTCGGAGACGACCCGGTGGATTCCGGTCGGGAGCACGCCGTTGCTCAGATGCTCGAGCATCATGCCGGAGTTGAGGATCGCCCGCCCTTCGGGCGGCCGTGCGTCGATCCAGCCCGCCGCAGTCTCGACCTGGAGCCCCGGAGCGGTGGCGCGCGGCAGGGCGGTCACGAGGTTGATGTCGCCGTGCGCTGCCGCCCAGACCCGGCTCGCATCGGGTGCCGCGCTCATCGGGGGGTAGTGGATCGCCCGGGTCAAGGTCGCGCCGCCCTCGACCATCCGATCGAAGAATCGCTCGTGAGCGCCCAGCCCCACGGCCACGATCCGCAGAAAGCGCCGCTGCAGGTCGAGAAGCGCGCGATGGAGCTCCATGAGGGTCGCGCCGATCCCGGGAATCGCCGCCTCGGGGAGGATCGGCTCGCCGTAGCGATCGGGGAAGCGGACCCCGAGCGGATGGCCCGGCGGAGCCGGCTCGCCCCAGTTGAGCATCTCCTTCCAGTCCGCCTCGACGGCACCGGCGGCTCTCTCGACTCCGATGCCGGTATGGCCTCGCTGACCGCGGGAAGAGGGGACGTGCAGCGTCCGCTTCTCTTCGTCGGGGAGCATGAAGAACTCCCGAAGGCCTGCATGGGCCTCGTCGAGCAGGCTCTCCGAGAGGTCGTGAGCGACGTAGACGAAGCCCGTCGCGAGGCTGGTCATCACGCCCTCGACCACGGCTCGCCGCTGGCTCGCTCCGCCTCGCTCGAAGCGCAGGAGGTCGACCTCGAGGATCTCCGGCTCGCCTTCGCGCGTGGACATGGGGAAGGACGCGTCGAGCCGGCGTCGATCAGCCGCGACGGAGCAGCGTGCCCGTACCCAGTCCGCCGCCACAGCACATCGTGACGAGCGCATGCTGCTTTTCGGCGCGGGCGAGCTCGTGGACGGCCTTCGTGATCAGGACGGCTCCCGTGGCGCCGAGGGGATGGCCGAGCGCGATCGCTCCGCCGTTCGGGTTCACGGTCGCCGGGGCCGGCTCGAGCTCCTTCTGCCAGGAGAGGACCACCGAGGCGAAGGCCTCGTTGATCTCGACGACGTCGATGTCTCCCATGGACATCCCGTTGTCCCCCAGCAGCTTCCGGGTCGCGAAGATCGGGCCGGTCAGCATGAGGACGGGATCGGATCCGATGAGGCAGGTGTCGACGATCGTCGCCATCGGGGAGAGGCCCAGGGACTCCGCCTTCTCCCGCGACATCATGAGGACCGCGGCGGCTCCGTCCGTCACCTGGGACGAGGACCCCGCCGTATGGACGCCATCGGGCAGATTCGTCCGGAGACCCGCCAGGGCCTCGATCGTCGTCTCGCGAAGCCCTCCATCCCGCTCCACGCGGCGGGTCTCCTCGACCGGCTTTCCTTCCTCGAAGCCCAGCGGCGCGTCGATCGGGACGATCTGGCTCGCGAAGCGATCGTCGGCCCAGGCCTCCGCGGCCCGGTCCTGGGAGAGCTTGCCGAAGGCATCGGTGTCCTCTCGCGAGATCCCCCACTGCCTCGCGATCCGCTCGGCCCCCTCGAACTGCGAGGTGAACTCGAAATGCTTCCAGTAGTTCTTGTTGACCGGCTTCCCGACGAAGGGCTCCTTCGGGATCGTCGAGCCCATGGGGATCTGGCTCATCATCTCCACGCCGCAGCCCACGGCCGCGTCGACGACGCCCGAGGCGACCAGGGCGTAGGCGAGGTTCGTCGCCTGTTGGGCCGACCCGCACTGGGCGTCGACGGTCGTCGAGGGCACCTCGAGGGGGAGACCTGCCGTCAGCCAGGCGTTGCGCGTCACGTTCATGGTCTGCATCCCGACCTGCCCCACGCAGCCCCCGATCACCTGACCGACCTCGCTGGGGCTCACCCCGCTGCGCCGGAAGAGCTCCGCCTGAACGGCGCCCAGGAGATCCGTGGAGTGCATCGCGGCCAGCTCTCCATTGCGCTTGCCCAGCGGGCTGCGGACGGCTTCGACGATGACGACTTCGCGCATGGAGCTTCCTTCTCGAGGAGCCGGAATCGGCCCGGATGAACGCAGAGAGAGACGTCCGACACGCCATCGCGCCGCTCGGTCTCGCGAGCTCGGCCCGCCTCCGGAAGCTACTCGACGACAAATGGACGGGCAATCGGCGAGCGGTCGACCCGGGGTCGCTCGCGGGCCTGGCACAGGGCGAACCGGGGCAGGGCCGGCCGTCGGGCGATCTGGAGCCTGTGCGCCGCGTCGTCGCGTCGTATGCCTCGCGGAAACGAGGATGGAGCATCGTGTGCGTGGCGCCCAGCCTCGCGGCGCGGCGCGGCGTGGCGCGGCGGGCCGGACGAGTCGAGCCGGGCCGCACGCATCCCGGACACGGACCGCTATCCTCGACGGTCGCCCGCGCTCCCTTTCCGTCCGCTCGTCACCCCGGAGCCAAGGAGAAGACATGGTCTCGGAGATCTTCGACCCCTCGCGTTGGCGGGAGGTGCCGGGCTTTCGGCTCGAGGACATCACCTATCATCGAGCGGTCGATCAGGGCACCGTCCGGATCGCCTTCGATCGTCCCGAGATCCGGAATGCCTTCCGTCCGAAGACGGTCGACGAGCTCGACCGGGTGCTCGATCACGCGCGACGATCCACCGACGTCGGCTGCATCCTGCTGACCGGCAACGGACCCTCTCCCCGGGACGGGGGCTGGGCCTTCTGCAGCGGCGGAGATCAGCGCATCCGGGGACGGGACGGGTACCGGTACGCAGACGGCGAGGAGGCCGAGTCGATCGACCCCGGACGGACCGGCCGTCTCCATATCCTGGAGATCCAGCGCATGATCCGCTTCATGCCCAAGATCGTGATCGCCGTGGTGCCGGGCTATGCGGTCGGAGGCGGACACAGTCTGCACGTGACGTGTGATCTCACGCTGGCGAGCGCGGAGCACGCGATCTTCAAGCAGACCGATACCGACGTGGCGAGCTTCGACGGGGGGTTCGGCTCGGCCTATCTCGCCCGCCAGGTCGGCCAGAAGCGTGCGCGTGAGATCTTCTTCCTCGGGCGCAGCTACGACGCGGAGGAGGCCTGTCGGATGGGAATGGTGAACGCGGTCGTTCCCCACGCCGAGCTCGAATCGACGGCGCTCGAGTGGGCCGCCGAGATCAACACCAAGAGTCCCACGGCACAACGCATGGCCAAGTTCGCGATGAACCTGATCGACGACGGGCTGGTCGGACAGCAGGTCTTCGCGGGCGAGGCGACCCGGCTGGCGTACATGACGGACGAGGCGGAGGAGGGGCGGGACGCCTTTCTCGAGAAGCGGCCCCGGGACTTCTCGCGCTTTCCCTGGCATTACTGATCGCCGGCAGCCCGAGCCCGACCCCTCGACCCGTCTGCGAGCCCCCAATTGCCGCGAGGAGCCGTCCGTGGCGTCGCTCAGAAGTAGCGGGTCAGCCCGAGCCGGCCCTCGAAATGTCCGACCTCATAGGCCCGCTCGAAGTGGCCGGAGGCCACCAGGGCCCAGCTCCCGCCGAGCGCCAAGCGCTGGGACAGGGAGAGCTTCAGCCAGGGTGCGGTGCGTGGGCCCGTGAGCAGTCCCGCGACGGCCTCGATCTGCAGCGAGGTCCTCTCCTCGGGGCTCGACCAGACGAGACCGGACCGGAGAACGGGCCCGACTCCGAGATCGCCCTCGAGCCCGGGGCCGGACTCCAGGGCGATCTCGCCGAAGCCGTGCAGCTGCAGGCCGGGAAGCGGCGAGGCGGCCGCGCCCAGGCCGCCCTGGATCCGGAACACCCCCTCGGTGTCGAGGCCGCGGCCCCGATCCGAAGAGAGCAGCCGCGTCCTCAGCCCGAGATCGAATCGCCAGCCGAGGGGACGGAAGGGACGTCGCCAGGGGCTCGCAGCCACGACGTCGAGGAGCACGAGCTCGTGCAGGCGCACCCGATCGAGGCTCGGGAAATAACGCACTCGCGTGTCGAGCACGCGGATCTGTCCCCCTTCCGCGAAGCCGGACGGTGCGTCGAGGAGCTCGTGATAGCCCGGTTGCAGTCGGAGCTCGAGAAAGCCGTCGCGGTCCTGGAGGCCGCCGGCGATCTCCACACGGGCCGTGCCGTGGCCCGCGTCCGGCGGAGCCCGGTCCACGGCCTCTGACGGCTCGCTGCCCACCGGCGCCTCCGACGGTCTCTCGATCGCGCTGCGGGCGAGCAGGAGCTCGCGAGAGCGACCGCGAGAGGCCTGCTCGTCGACCCGTCGGGAGAGGTAGCGATGACGCAGGAGGTCGTAGGCGAGCTCGAGGATCCGGGCTCGGACGTCATCGGGGCGCGTGCGGAGGCTGGGGTCCTCGGGCGAGATCCTCCCCTCGGCCAGGGCGTCTGCGAGCTCGGCATCGGAGGGCGCCAGCCCTGCCATGCCGCGGCGAAGGCGGGTCGCCGGAGAAGGACGGAGCTTCGGGGGGCCGAGTGGATCGCCCGCGGAGGCGATCGCGCGAACCGTGTCGACCGGCGCCCTGGCGGGTGGAAATCCGCCTCCACGCCCCATCCCGGGGCGGGCGACCTCGAGCAGCTCGAGCAGCTTCTGCGAGCAGTTCTGCGTGAAGAAGAAGTAGGGGAGGGAGGCGTCGCGCAGCTCCCAGACGTGAAGCAGGACCCTCTCGCGCTCGTCCGAGGAGAGCGTCAGCGGGTACTCCCAGATGTCCCGATCCTGCCAGTCGGAGTAGACCTTGATCTTCTCGTAGTAGGGGTCGAGCGAGTAGCGCCCCCGATAGCCGCCGAGCAGGCCTCTCATCAGATAGAGGGCGCCGGCGTCGTCTCCGGCCTCGGCGGTGTAGTCGAGGGCCCAGCCGAGCAGGTCCGGGTCGCTTCGGCCGGGATCGCGGAGCGACGGATCGAATCGCAGCAGGGTGTGTCCGAACATGGAGGCCGGATTTCCGAGGAAGGCCTCGGGAAAGACGAGGGTCAGCTCGAACTCTCCGAACCGGGCTCGCCAGGCATCGAGCGCAGGACAGCTCCCGCGGCTCGCGTCCACCTGACCCCGTCGCGCCAGGAAGCGGTGCCGAGCCGGGAATCGACAGCGGGCTCCACGGGCGCGCGCGGGGTCGGGACTCCGGAGCGCATCGAGCTGGGCCACGAGCTCGTCCTCGGGATCCCCCGTCTCGCTCAGGAAGAATCCACTCGCCGAGAGCGCGTCACGCGTCTCGCGATCGAGGGGGCCCAGGGATTGGTGGAGCAGGGCTCGCCAGTGCGGGTCGGCAGCGATCTCGGCCTGCGCACCCTCGACGGCATCCGCGCGGACGGTGCCCTGTGTCGAGAGGAGAAGGAGTCCGATCGTGATCAGGGCCTTCTTCGAAGAAGGGAGCAGGCGCATGACTCGCTCGAGGCCGTGTCGAGCGGCGGAGAGGCTCCGTCGACGGGCGGGGAGGAGGGGCGGGAGTGGATCCGGAGACGATCCCGGGCCTTCTTCGCGGTCCGGGATCGTCTCCGCCCGTTCAGATCCGGACGTAGGACGCGAGCTGGTCGTCTTCGCGCATCAGGTCCGTGAGGACTTCGAGCATGCCGTCCGAGGTCGCTCGGTCCGAGGGGAAGAGCCGATCGAAGTGGCTCCGAGCGAGCTCACCGAACGCGCTCCGATCCTCCTCCTCGATGTCGAGGAGCGCTGCGAGCGTATCCAGGCTCTCGCCTCCTCCGACCGCGGCATCCCTCGCGATCCGATCGAGGCTCGTGGCCGCGAAATGCCGAGTGCGGGCGCTGGCCGTCACGGTCCCGCGTCCGTCGCAATTGAGCAGCCCGAAGGTGATCGAGATCGATTGGAAGGTCATTCCGTTCGTCAGGGATGCCAGGAGCTTGAACTCCAGGCCGGAGTTCCCCTCCCAGATCTGCGTGCCGACGCCGCAGCCGACATCGTTGTCGGCGAGGGCTGTGGTCATCGGTGCGAAGGTCAAGGCGAGCGCCAGGATCAGGATTCTCATCTTCTCTCATACCCCCATGATGCATGACGGAGTCCACGATGAATTGGACTCGTTCGGCCCCGCCCGGAGCTCTCGGGTCCCCTGGAAGGAGCCAGGGCGACGCGAGTCTTCGGGACGAGTCCAGGGGCTCCTCGCAGCCGGCCATTCCGAGCAGGATGAGCCCCTGTCGGAGTGAAACCCAGAACTGGAGCGCCGACAAGCAAGGCGTGTCGAGCGGGCTCAGCTGAAGGCCTGGATCCCCGTCTGTGCGCGGCCGAGGATCAGGGCATGGATGTCGTGGGTGCCCTCGTAGGTATTCACGGATTCGAGGTTCATGCAGTGCCGGATCACGTGGTATTCGTCCGAGATCCCGTTTCCGCCGTGCATGTCGCGAGCGACCCGCGCGATGGAGAGCGCCTTTCCACAGTTGTTGCGCTTGAGGAGCGAGATGTTCTCGGGCGCGAGACGGCCTTCGTCCATCAGGCGCCCCGCCCGGATGCAGCCCTGGAGTCCGAGAGTGATCTCGGTCTGCATGTCGGCGAGCTTCAGCTGGATCAGCTGGTTGGCGGCGA
>CAYXLY010000255.1:0-6725 GCA_964466005.1 uncultured Spirochaetaceae bacterium
AGAAGCAGTGCAGACCAGGGACGAGAGTGAGTCACCCGGCGACCCATCAGAGCCTCTCGACGAACATCGAGCGTTCGAGAGTCGCGAAGAAATTCTGGTAGACCTCCGGATCCTCGATCGGTGCGTTGTTGAAGATGGCATTGGCACGGACCGTCATCATCCCCTTCGAGCGCTCCTGGACGGTGACCGTGATGCCGAGGACGTCGGTAAACCTCGGCTCCGCGAAGCGAGCTCCCGTGACCAGTCCCAGGGGCTCGTTCACGCGCTCGACGATGAAGCCCAGGTTCTGCAGAGCGGCCAGTACGCCCTGGATCGCTTGTCCACGAGTCGGCACGTCTACGTTACGGGTCTGGAAGGAGCGCAGCTTCATCTGCTCTTCCGTCATCGACAGCAAGTCGGTCGTAGGCGGTGGCCCATATGTACAGCCTCCAACGAGAGCGAAGACACCCGATACGGCCAGAGCCTTTCGAATCCGTTTCCATTCCATGCTCGTAAATGCCCTTTCTTCGCTCTGCTAGATCTTCTGCTCTTCGAGAAAGATCGCTTTCGAAAGACGCGCAAAGAACTGTTGATAGACCTCGGGATCTCGGATCATCTCCATCCGCTGCTGTCCCGGCTCGATCGTCTCGTCTCCAAAGGAGCCCTCTCCCTTCCATATCATCCGGTAGAAGAAGACCCGGACCTCGGCTCCGCTCCGGTCCTCTTCTCCCGCCGCCCCCTCGTTGGCTGGACGAGCGATCATCGACGCGTTGATCTGCTGCTGGAGATCGACTGGGGGTAAGTACATGGTGTTCGCTCCCAGGATCATCCCAAAGGAGCTGAAAAAGGCGATCATGGAACGTCTGATCTCCTGGCCATACTCCCGCGCGCTGCGTTCCTTCGTGGCCCGCAGAAAGCCGACCGGACGCTCGACCTCGGTCACCTGATAACCGAGATCCTGGAGAACCGCCGCAGACGCCGCGAGCAGCTCATCGAAATCGCGCGTCTCGAAACGACGGGTCTGCATCGCCTGGTGAGCCGCGCTCTCCGGAGCGAGCTGGAAGAGCTCCGCGGGCTGGGTCTTCGGTGGCATACAGCCCGACGAGACCAGCGCGACGAGCACGATCGACCAGCCGAGGAGTCTCGTTCCTCTTCGGCTCATCTCACGCCGATCCAGATCTCGGATGGAGAACGGACTAGAACTTCGAGTAGTTGTAGTCAAAGTCACGGACTTTCTTGTTCTCGTCGAACTTGATCACGACCGTCAGGGTCTTCTGGGTCTTGGAGCTCTGACTGCGGGAGCTGCTGCCGCCGAAGATGAGAAGGCTTCCCCCGATACCCGACTGACTCGCCTGGCTCTCCGTCGAGATCTTGTCGTAGATCCAGACCTCGCGACCTTCAGAGTCGGTCGTGACGATATTCGGTGATCCCATCGCCTGCGCGACCGACGCCGCGTCCATGCCCTTTGTGAGGGTGCTCTGAATCGTACCGAGCGTGAGATTGTTCGTCTCATCGGGCGGCGGGCTGGCGCATGCGGCCAGCGCCAGCCACGCGATCATCGCGACACCGAGTCGCAGACGTGCGGAGGACCTTTGATTCGGGAATCGCATCTTCTACCCCTTACCCCTCGAAGTCTGAAGGCGGGCCCATTCTACGGATCCCGGACTAGCAGACAAGCTTTTTTCCGATGTGAATGTACGTACCTGGTCATATCTGGAGACCAGACTGGAAATCGTGGCTGAAAAAACACTCGACAAACACGGAGTTCGTCCGTCGAACCCCACAGCATCCATTCCTCTCTCCGCCATCAGCGGTTCAGCGCCTGGTCGAACCGACCAGCATCCTCCATTTCAGGCGTGCCTCGTGCTCTCCTCGAGGTTCCCTCACGGACGGTTGATCCGAATCGAAACAGTCCCCGTGCATGAGACCGTGTGGCGCACGGTATGGCGGCAGGGCCCCACTTGGGAGTTTCAGTGCGAAATGACATATGAAGCGCTCTCGCCTGATGCTAGGTGTAGACGGACAGCTCACCGACATTTCGTCGGGCCCGATTCATGGACCCCGTCTCGATAGAGTGCCGGGCTCCGGATCGGGCGAGCTCGGAGGGGAAACGACTGACATGACGATGGGGAATCGAATCCAGCGCTCGAGGTATCTGGCCGTCGGAGGCATCGCCATCATGACGCTCGCTCTGGGAGGCTGTGCGGGAAGCCTGGCGCGAAAGCCTTCCGCATACCCGGGCGTCTCGCTCAAGGAGCTCGACTACGAGGTGATGGAGACGGTCGAGGGCTCTGGAGAGGTCACGACCGTACTCTGCTTCATCCGGCTAGGCGCAAAGCAGTTCGGGTACACGGCAGCGGGAGGCGGTTCGGCACTGGGTCTCGCTTCGGCACTGGCTTCGGAAGACGCCGTAGCTGCTGCGACCTACGACGCGATCAGCAAGGTCCCGCAGGCCGACATGCTGCTTCCCTTGACCACGACCGCGGAGTACTCGGGGCTGGGCTGCCTCTACAAAGAGGAGCGGGCCAAGGTTCGCGGAAAGGCGATTCGCATCCTCGAGTGACCTCGACCGGCCACGCTCGAGGCGTAGCACGGCATCCGAAGCAGGCCTGCGCGAGAAACTCCGCAGGCCTGCTTCGGCGGTCGGGGATGGCTCAGGGGGCGTCCTGCCCGGAGTCGCGGACCAGGCAGGCCTTCGCGTTCCCCGACAAGGCGGACTTTTCGAACTCGACGCCTCGCTCGGTCACGCGGGCGATCCGGCCCGTTCCGAACCAGACGCGCCGCTCGGCGAGCCAGTATCGTGAGACGCCCGTCTCATCGAGACCCGGGAGTAGGGCTGCGGCGCCGGACGCGACGAGCTCTTCGAACTCGCGCTCGTCCGGCAGGCGCCAGGCGGACCCCCCCGATCGGGACTGCCGGCGTGCGAAGCGGAGGGCCTCGGTGTGATCGAAGACTCTTCGGTCCTTCGAGCAGAGCCACGAGCGGCTCGTCTGCCGATCGTGGAGCACGCCGTCGCCGTCGACACGAAGGCGGCCCGGGCTCGCCGTCGTCCCGCCACTCTCGCTGCGGCCTCCGCTCCCGACGAGCGAGGACGGCTCCCGATCCGATCGCTCTGCGACCGACCCGGAGCCGGAGCCGGCTTCCCGAACGGGGTTGAAGCTGAACTCACCGATCACGGACGAGTTGGACCAGGGAATCTGGGCGCGACCGGTCTCCTCGGCCACGGCGCGTCGAACGCTGGCGAACGTCTCCTCGAGGCGGGCGCCCGGAACGCTCATCGCGCGCAGGAGATGCTTGGTGAAGATGCCGTTCCGGCCTCTCCCGTCCGCCGCCACGCTGCCCGGAGCGGTCGCGAAGGCGATCAACGATCCGGTCGGTCCCGACATCGAGGCGAGGCCCTGAACGCCGATGCCGCGGGAGCTGCGAAAAGGATTGTTTCGACAGGCGTCGAGGATGACGATGTTGACGCCGTTGCGGG
Organism: uncultured Spirochaetaceae bacterium; assembly: GCA_964466005.1. GTDB lineage: Bacteria > Myxococcota_A > UBA9160 > UBA9160 > UBA4427 > UBA4427. The sequence continues at coordinate 3,458 of CAYXLY010000255.1, forward strand.
CGGACTCGAGCTGCGCGAGGAGCTGACCCGCGTCGATCGCCTTGTATCGAAGGTCCTCGGGTCCCTCGATCCCTGCGCGCAGCGGGATCAGGAAATTGCGGCCGGCATGCTCCACGCCATGCCCCGCGAAGTAGAAGAGGGCATCTCCTCCCACGACGCGCAGCCGGTCGCCGAACTCCCGGATCGAGCGCTCCATCTCGCGTTGGTCGACGTTCTCCGCGTGCATGACGTCGAAGTCGAGCTCACGCAGCGCGGCCGCCATGTCTCGGGCGTCGTTCACTGGATTGAGGAGTGGCGCGATCTGGCGATAGTCGGCGTTGCCGATCACCAGCGCGGTTCGCGGCGCCGCAGCGAGACTCGACTCGGCGAGGAGGAGAAGGAGGACGAGAAGAAGGCCGGCGACTGGCAGACCGAGACGCAAGGCATGAACGGCCATCGGATGCGTTCCTCGGGTCGGTGGGGGTGGAAGAAGGCTCGAGCCAGACGGCTCGCACGCGGATTGTCTCGCCGTCCGGAAGCGTTTGCAACCGGTATGGGTGCTAGTCGATGGCGAGCCGGATCTACAGACTCCCTCAGCGCGGCGGCGGTCGATAGGCCAGCTTTCGCTGGAGCGTGCGGCGGTGGACGCCGAGCTGCTCGGCCGCCCGCGTGATGTTGCCCTTGCAGTCGCGGAGCACCCGCTGGATATGCTCCCACTCCACCCGCTGGAGGCTGGGACCCCCGTTCCCCGGGTCGGCCGGGGAGCGCGCCGTCTCGCGGGCCTCGCGGTCTGCTCCGGTCGCGCGAGTCGGGGGACGGCTCGAGCGGGGCGCGCCGGAGCCGGCGCCGGCGGGCCTGCACGCGCGGCCGGAGACGCCGAGCGCCGCGAGGATCTGGTCGGCGTCGGCGGGCTTGGTGAGATAGTCGACGACGCCGAGGCGCATGGCCTCGACCGTGGTCGCGATGCTGCCATAGCCCGTCAGGACGACGATCCGGAGCGCCGGCCAGCGAGCGAGAAGCCGGACGACGGCGTCGAGCCCCGAGCCGTCCGAGAGCCGGAGATCGACCACGGCGCAGTCCAGGCGCCGATCAGTCGCGTTCGCCGCGTCCAGCGCCCTCAGGCTCGCGACCTCTTCGACGTCATGACCGCGGCCGCGCAGGGCCCGACCGAGGGTCTGCCGCAACCGATCGTCGTCCTCGACGACGAGGATGCGCACCCGCTCCTCGACGCTCATGGCCCGACGACCTCGGCTGGGGGCGGCGCGGAAGGGGCGACCGGGGTCCCAGGCGCAGGCGAAGGGACGCGTACGGGCGTGGCCGAGGGCTCCTGCGCAGGCGAAGCCGCGGACACGGCGGCAGCTGCCGCTGTGGCGCTCGCAGCGACCGCACCGGCCGGGCGTGGCGCCGACTCGAGCAGCGGGATCCGCAGCGAGACCGTCGTGCCCCGACCCGACTGAGATCGCAGCGAGAGGCTCCCCCCCATCGCCTCGACGACCACGCCCACGATGTAGAGGCCGAGACCGGAGGACTCGCCGCGAGGCCGGGTGGTGTAGAAGGGCTCGGAGGCGCGCTCCAGCACCTCGGGCGACATGCCTTCGCCGCGATCGATGATCTCGGCACGAAGGGACTCCGAGGTCGCGCTCAACCGGACCTCGACGGCTCCGCGGGGTCCGCTCGCACGGAGTCCGTTCCGGATGATCGGCATCAGCAGCTGGGCGAGACGCTGGGCCCGGACCGGCAGCTCGTGGACTCCGTCCTCGGCCCGCACGGCGACGCGCTCGATGTCCGAACGCAGATCGGCCGCCAGCAGCACCGTGAGATCCTCGATCGAGTCGCGTCGGCCCTCTTCGTCGAGCATCGGGTCGAGCCCGGCGGCCATCCGGTCGAGGATCTGCCGGCAGCGGTCGACCTCGTCCCGGATCAGTCGGGCCTCGCTCGCGCCCTCGGCCTCGCCCGCCGCCTGCGCGCGACACTCGATCTCGCGCGCGGCGACGGCCATCGTCGCGAGCGGCGAGCCGAGGTCGTGCGCCGCTCCGGCGGCGAAGGAGGTGAGCCAGGCGAGCTGATCGGATCGCTCCAGCCGCCGGCGCGCCTGCTCGAGAACGCGTTCATGGCGCGCGAAGGCCGCCTGCAGGCGCTGGGCGAGCGAGGCGATGGCGACCGCCACGAGCAGGACCGAGATCCACATGCCGAGCAGATGGGCATGCACGCCCGAGCCCGGGCCGGCGCTCCCGGGGAGGCCGATCATCGTGTCCCAGAAATCGACGCTGCGATGCCATCGAAACTGCGCCGCATAGCCGACGACACCGGCTCCGGCGATCAGCCAGGTCAGCCGGCGGCCCCCGATCAGCGCGGCCGTCGAGACCGGCAGCACGTAGAAGATCGCGAAGGGATTCTCGGGACCTCCGGTGGACCCGAGCAGAATCGTCAGCATCGCGACGTCGAGCCCGAGGGCCGCCGCGAAGATCCGGTCCGCTGCGCTCCGACCCGGGGGCCGGGCACGGAGCAGCCACAGATTCGAGGCCGCGGTCGCGGTCGCGAGCATCACGAGGAGACCGATGAGGATGGCCTCCCCGCCGTAGAGTCCGAAGCCGACGAGCAGCGCCAGCTGCAGCCCCAGCAGGATCCATCGCAGCTCGGCGAGCCAGCGCAGTGCCATCTGGTGGCGGGGGGCGGCGGGTGCGTGCAGGATGGAGCGGTTCGGCATGGTGGACTCGATCAGAGGCTAGCGAGGCGCGGCCGCCCGCATCAGCGCCCCGCCCGCCTCAGCCGCCAGCCGAGCGCTCCCAGCAGGACGAGGCTCCCGAGGATCGCGGTGGCGATGATCCCGCTCTGGGCGCTCCGGCCGAGCGGACGCAGGAAGTTCCATTTGTGGAGGAAGCTGAAGACGAGCCTCTCGGGCACGTCCGACGTCGCCAGACGGTCGGCCAGCACTCCCGTGGTCGTGTCGACGAAGAGCGCGGCGTGCAGGGGCTCGCCGTAGTCGAGTCGCCAGACCGGCAGACGCTTGTTGCGGAAGTCGTAGAGCGGACCGAAGCGGCTCACGAGTCTCGCGCCTTCGAGACGCTCGGGGCCGAGCCCCGTGAAGCGCTCGCCGAGCGCGATCGCCAGCTCGCGGTCGCCCTGCGCGACGGCAGCGCCCGTCCGGGCATCGACGTAGAGCGCCGGGCCCGTCGGCCGGATCCCCTCGAAGCGGGCATTGCGGATCGCCGAGGGCGTCTCGGGCCCCGTTCCCCGACCGCGTGCTAGGCCCAGACGGTAGAGCGTCCGTCCCTCTCCGTCCGCCACG
>CAYXLY010000256.1:0-6722 GCA_964466005.1 uncultured Spirochaetaceae bacterium
TCGTGGCGTCGAATTGCGCCTTGGTCGCGCCGGCCTTGATGGCGACCGCGAACCCCTGCACGATCTCGCCCGCCTCGTGGCCCACCATGTGGAGTCCGACGACCCGATCGCTCGCGCGATCCACGATCAGCTTCATCATCGTGCGCTCCGGCCCTCCCGTCAGGGTGTGCTTGAGCGCGCGAAAGGTGGAGCGGTAGACGGCGACGTCTCCGTATCGGGCCCGCGCCTCGGTCTCGGTGAGTCCGACCGTTCCGACCTGAGGCTGCGAGAAGACCGCGGCGGGCACGTCGTCGTGGTCGGGCGACATGGGCCCGGCGCCGAAGAGCGTCTCCGAGAGGCAGACGCCCTCGTGGACCGCGACGGGCGTCAGGTTGATCCGGTTGGTGACGTCCCCGATGGCCCAGATGCTCGAGACGTTCGTGCGCGACCAGGCATCGACCACGATGGAGCCATCGGGCGCCAGCTCGACGCCCGCCTCCTCCAGCCCGAGATTCGCGGAGTTCGGATGGCGACCCGTCGCGAAGAGGATCAGATCGGCATCGAGCGTCGTGCCGTCCGTGAGCGTCGCGCGCACCCCCTCCTCCCGCTTCTCGATCGACGTCACGTTGACCTCGAAGCGCAGGTCCACGCCTCGCGCGCGAATCTGCTCGGCGAGATGGGTTCTCGCGTCGTCGTCGAAGCCGCGCAGGAAGAGCGGACCCCGGTAGAGCTGGGTCACGTCGACGCCGAGCCCATCGAAGATGCAGGCGAACTCGACGGCGATGTATCCCCCGCCCACGATGATCGCCTTCTTCGGCAGCGCCTCCAGGAAGAAGGTCTCGTTCGAGGTGATTCCGAGCTCGCGACCGGGAATCTCGGGAACCGTCGGCCAGCCTCCCGTCGCCACCAGGATGTGATCCGCCGTGTACCGTCGACCGGCGACCTCGACGGTATGCGGATCGACGATCACCGCCCGGCCGTCGATCTGATGGACCCCCGCGTTCTGCAGCAGGCCTTCGTAGATCCCGTTCAGGCGCGCGATCTCCTGGTTCTTGTTCTCGATCAGGGTGGGCCAGTCGAAGCTCGTCTCCCCCACGCTCCAGCCGTAGCCCCGGATGGCCTCCTCCATGTCGGCGTGGAAGTGCGAGGCGTAGACGAAGAGCTTCTTCGGGACACAGCCCACGTTCACACAGGTCCCGCCCAGGTACCGATCCTCGGCGATGGCGACCCGGGCGCCATGCTGGGCCGAGAAGCGGGCTGCACGGACGCCGCCCGAGCCGGCCCCGATCACGAAAAGGTCGAACTCGCGCTGCGCCACCTTCTCCTCCTTGGTCTCGAGCTCGCGACGGCCCGGACGATAGCCCGTCAGGCCCCGACTCCACGGGGCGGCCTCGAGATGCTATCCCCTCGGCGGGCTCCCCCTGCCCGTCGACGGAGAAGCGCACGGTGTCCGACGCCCCCGAAGCCAGCGGCTCCCCGCGCCGCATCCCCGCCCTCGTCCTGTCCGGATTTCTCGGCTCCGGCAAGACGACCCTCGTCCAGCGGCTGCTCGCGGATGCCCGCAGGCGCGGCATCCGGATCGCCCTCGTCTCGAACGAGCTCGGCGAGCTCGGGATCGATCGGGCCCTCCTCGGACAGGGCGGGCAATCCTATGTCGAGCTCGAGGGGGGATGCGTCTGCTGCGAGCTCTCCGACGACCTCCTGGAGACCCTGGTCGCCCTTCAGCGCGACGTCGACCCCGATCGCTTCGTGATCGAGACCTCGGGGGTCGCCCTCCCCTACGACACGCAGCTGAATTTCTGGCGCGAGCCGGCCTGCGACTTCATCGGCGACGACATGGCGGTCGTCGTCGTGAACGCCGAGCAGGTCTTCGAGGGACGCGATCTCGAAGGCACCTTCGAAGATCAGGTCCAGTCCGCCGATCTGCTCGTGCTGAACAAGATGGATCTCGTGCCCGAGTCCGCCTGGCCCGAGGTCGAGTCGCGGCTGCGCTCGATCGAGCCCGAGGCGCCTCTGGTCCATGCCGTCCGAGGCGACGTCGAGATGGATCTGCTCTTTCCGCCCGATGCGCGCGAGCTCGATCGACGCGGACCTCCCCCGAAGGGGGTCCCTCATCATCATGAGCGATTCGTGACCAGTGAGTGGCGACCCGAGCGGGGCATGACCTGCGAGGCGCTGCAGACCTCGCTCGAGACGGAAGACCTCCTGCGGGCCAAGGGCTTCGTGGAGACCGACGAAGGGATCCGGCTCGTCCAGGTCGTCGGTCGCCGTGTCGAGATCAGCACGCCGGAGGAGCCCCCTCCGCCCGCGATCCTGGGACGAGTCGTCCTGATCCGCCGCGCCTGAGCCGGCGCATCGGCCCGTCGCGCCCGGGCGGTCGCGCACGGCCCTCAGCCCCGATCCCGGTGCGCGTCGGGTGACCAGGGCGACGAGGGCGCGAGGGCGACAGGACCACCTCGACGGCGAGCTTCCGGGACAGGACACGAGAGGCCCTCTCAGGCACGTCTCGGCCGCGAGCCCCGCGTCTTCGCTCCGGCCTTCGACGCGAGGGCCTTACGGGAGGCCGGTCCGCCGCCACCCGCTCGCGACTCCTCCGCGATGCGCTTCTTCGTCGCGGCCCAGCTGCAGATCGGACAGCGTCCGAGATCATGACCGCGGGCGGGACAATGCTCGCGACCGAAATAGATGATCGCCAGATGAAGCCTCGCCCAGCTCTCCTCCGGAAAGAGGGCCTTCAGGTCGCGCTCGGTCTTCTCGACGCTGCGACCGTCCGAGAGACCCCAGCGCGCCGCCAGTCGATGGATGTGGGTGTCGACCGGAAAGGCCGGGATCCCGAAGGCCTGGATCGCCACGACGCTGGCCGTCTTGTGACCGACGCCGGGAAGCGCCTCCAGCGCCTCCATGTCCGAGGGGACGACGCCCCCGTGATCCCGGACCAGAATCTCGGCCAGGGCCTTCAGACGTCGGGCCTTTCCCGGCGCGAGTCCGCAGGAACGGATCTCGGCCAGGATCTCGGAGACCGGCAGGCGCGCCATCGCCGCGGGAGTCGGCGCCTTCGCGAAGAGGCCGGGCGTGACCTGGTTCACCCGCTCGTCGGTCGTCTGCGCGGAGAGCACGACGGCGACCAGCAAGGTGAAGGGGTCCGAGTGGTCCAGAGGGATCGGAGGCTCGACGTAGAGGTCGTCCAGGATCTTCAGGATGCGCGCCGCCTTCTCGGCTCTCGTCACGAGCTCAGGACCTCCTTCCCGAACGCCTCGTCGAGCGGGAAGTCCGCGCGCCGGATCGCTGCGGGCCGTCTGCCCTGACGGTCGGACCGCTCAGCATATCGGAACCCGATCCCCGGCGCCCGGAGCCCAGAGCCCCTAATCTGTCTCTTTTCCGAGGGGATCCAGGCGAATCCTGAGTATGAGCCGCGACGAAGAGCGAGAAGAGGACGAGGTCGTCGACGACGAGCAGCGCAGGTAGCGCTGGGGTCCCTTCGAGCTCGCGATCGCCGGCATGACCCATGTCGGCCGGACGCGCCGCATCAATCAGGACGCCTTCGATCGGTTCGACGACCGCGATCGCGGAGAGATCCTGCTCGTCGTGGCCGACGGCCTGGGCGGGCATCGCGGGGGCGAGGTCGCCAGCAAGATGGCCGTCGGCACTCTCGGCAAGCTCGTCCGCGAGGCCGAGGGCGAGGCCGAGGTCCGCCTGCTCGAGGCCATCCGGCATGCCAACGAGTTCATCTTCCGGGCCGCGACGAAGGATCGGACCTTGAAAGGCATGGGGACGACGGTCGTCGCCCTGCTGCTTCGAGCGGATGGCAGCGCCTTCGTGGCCCACGCCGGTGACAGCCGCCTCTACCGGATTCGGGAGGGTCGCATCGAGCCGCTGACCGAGGACCACTCGGTCGTGGCCCTGATGGTCCGCGAGGGTCTGATCCAGCCCGAGGAGGCCCGGGATCATCCGAAGAAGAACCAGATCATGCGCGCTCTCGGCGTCAGCGACGAGATCGAGACCGACGTCGCGCCTGTCGAGGTCCGTCCGGGCGACAGCTACCTGCTCTGCTCCGATGGCCTGTATGGCATGCTGCCCGACGAGGACCTGCGGCGGATCTCGGGATCGGCACCCGATCCCGAGACCGCCGTCGCCTGGCTGATCGACGCCGCCAATCAGGCCGGCGGAGCCGACAACATCACGGCGCTCCTCGTCCGCGTCTTCGCCCCTGCAGGCCCTGCGGCGCCGCGTCCCGAGGCCTCCGCACTCCCCGACGCCACCCTGCCCGAAGCCACTCTCCCCGACTCAGCCAGGGATCCCCTGAAGAATCTCCGGTCGTGACGCGCGGGACGAGCGAGACGAGCAGACGGCTCTTCGAATGGGTGCCGGAGGGGGGCCTCTCGAATTCCGACGCCATCCTCGACCGCTTCACGCGCTGGTGCACGGACTCCGGACTCGAGCTCTACGATGCGCAGGAAGAGGCGATCCTCGAGCTGATGACGGACCGGCACGTCGTCCTCAGCACCCCGACCGGCTCGGGGAAATCACTCGTCGCGCTGGCTCTCCACTTCAAGGCCCTCTGCGAGGGACGACGCTCCTTCTACACGGCGCCGATCAAGGCGCTCGTGAGCGAGAAGTTCTTCGCGCTCTGCGACCAGCTCGGGCCGGAGAACGTGGGCATGATGACCGGAGACGCCTCGATCAACCCGTCGGCACCGGTCGTCTGCTGCACGGCCGAGGTCCTGGCGAACATGTCGCTGCGACAGGGGCCCGCCACCGACGCGCCCTATGTCGTGATGGACGAGTTCCACTACTTCGCGGACCGGGATCGCGGCTGGGCCTGGCAGGTTCCCCTGCTGGCGCTCCGGGGGAGCCGCTTCCTGCTGATGTCCGCGACGCTCGGCAACACGGCCGTGATCGAGGAGCGCCTCTCGAGGCTGACGGGTCGCGAGGTGGCCCACGTCCACAGCGACGAGCGACCGGTCCCCCTGGACTTCAGCTACCGGGAGACGCCCATCGTCGAGACCGTCGAGTCGCTGCTCGCCTCCGATCGTCAGCCCATCTACATCGTGCACTTCACCCAGCGGGAGGCCGCCGAGCAGGCTCAGGGCCTCACGAGCGCCCGGATCACGGACAAGGACGAGAAGCGCGCGATCACCGAGGCGATCGGTCGATTCCGCTTCGACTCCCCCTACGGCAAGGACATCCGGCGATTCCTCGGCTTCGGCATCGGCCTGCACCACGCCGGCATCCTGCCCCGCTATCGCCTGCTGGTCGAGCAGCTGGCCCAGCGGGGTCTCCTCAAGGTCATCTGCGGGACGGACACGCTCGGAGTGGGCGTGAACATTCCCATTCGAAGCGTCCTCTTCACGAAGCTCTCGAAGTTCGACGGCGAGAAGGTGGGCCTGCTCTCGGTGCGTGACTTCCAACAGATCGCCGGGCGCGCGGGGCGACGCGGCTTCGACGTCGCCGGCAGCGTCGTCAGTCAGGCTCCGGAGCACGTGATCGAGAACCAGCGCGCCGCGAGTCGGGTCGCCTCTGGCAAGAACAGCAAGAGCGGCAAGAGCGGCAAGAAGAAGTCGGCCCGCAAGAAGCCCGCGCCGAAGGGGTTCGTCGGATGGAACGAGGAGACGTTCCGCCAGCGGATCGAGAGCCCGCCCGAGAGGCTCCACTCCCAGCTCGCACTGACCCACGCGACCGTCGTCGCCTTGCTGCAGCGCGGCCGGGATCAGGGCCTGCGAGGATCCGGCTACCGGGAGCTGATCCAGCTCGTCGACGCGAGCTTCGAGCCCGACACGCGCAAGGCGCGCCTGCGGAGGGAGGCCGCCGTCCTCTTTCGCTCCCTGCGCCGCGCCGGCATCGTCCGGATCGAGAGGAGCCCCGACGGCGCTGGATCGGTCGCTCGCGTCGATGAGGCGCTTCAACGGGACTTCGGGCTCCACCACACGCTGTCCCTCTATCTGGTCGACGCCGTCGCGGCGCTCGACCCCGCCTCGCCCGACTATGCCGTCGACGTGCTGTCGGTCGTCGAGGCGATCCTCGAGAATCCCCGGGCCCTGCTCGAGGCCCAGGTCCGGCAGCGCAAGTCCGAGCTGATCGCCCAGCTGAAGGCCGAGCGGGTTCCCTACGAGGAGCGCATGGAGAAGCTCGAAGGCCTCACCTGGGAGAAGCCCAATGCCGAGTTCCTCCATACGACCTTCGAGGTCTTCGCCGAGCACCATCCCTGGGTCGGGACGGACTCCGTGCGTCCGAAGTCGATCGCCCGGGAGATCTGGGAGGGCTTTCTCTCCTTCGAGGACTACGTCCGCCGCTACGGGATCGCCCGGATGGAGGGAGTGCTGCTGCGCTACCTGAGTCAGGTCCACTCGACGCTGGCGCGCAACCTCCCGGAGTCGGCGCGCAACGAAGAGATCCTCGAGGTGATCGGCTTCTTCCGGGCCATGCTGGCGCGCGTCGACTCGAGCCTCGTCGAGGAGTGGGAGAGCCTGGTCGATCCGGCCGCCGAGTCGGCGCCCACGGACGAGCCCACTCCGACACGGGCCCCCCGGCGTCTGGATCGCCGGAGCTTCGACGTGCGTGTCCGGGCGGAGATGCACCAGCTCATGCAGGCGCTCTCCCGCCGGCACTTCGAGGACGCGGCCGCATGCCTGGCGGAGGATCCGGAGTCGCCTTGGACGTCGGAGCGCCTCGAGGCCGAGATCGAGGCGGTCTTCGGAAGATCGGAAGAGCACACGTCTGAACTCCAGTCACTCCGGAGAATCTCG
>CAYXLY010000257.1:0-6716 GCA_964466005.1 uncultured Spirochaetaceae bacterium
CGAGGTCCAGGTAGTTCTGGAGGGCCGTCTGGAAGTCGTGCGAGGCGATCAGGTCGACCAGATAGAAGGTCTCGGGCGCCTCGGGCAGCCGGCGGAGACGGATCACCCAATCCGCGTCCTGACGCATCTCACCGCTCTGGAGCGCCTCCAGCAGACGGCCCTGCCGAATGCTCTCGACCGACGCGTCGAGGCGCTCGATCTCGTCTCCAAAGATCGAAGCGGCCCGCTCGTAGAGGCGCGCGGCCCGCCCATGCACGCCGAGCTTGCCGTAGGCGAAGGGGAGAGCCAGCATGGCCTCCTGCACCGCCGGATCCGTGGGGTCGCGCTCCACGAGAATCGACCACGGAACGATGGCGCGCTCATGGGCCGCCGAGGACGAGGCGGCCCAGCCTGCGCGAAGCAGGGCCAGGTTCGAGAAGGGCCCTTCCAGCGGGATCCGATCGAGCGGCTCGCGCGCCCGCTCGGACCTTCCGGATTCGAGGAGCAGCGTCCCCAGGACGAGGTTCGATTTGTCGCGGATCGCGCGCGACTCGCGATCCTGCGGCTCCATTCGACCGGCCCGGTCCAGCTGCCGCAGGGCCTCCTCCGATCTGCCGGACTCCAGCAGAGCGATCCCGAGGTTGTAGGCGGCGAATCCGCGAAGCGCGTCGGAGGCCTCGAAGTCCTCCAGCCACGTCGACGCATCCTCCGGCCGACCCAATGCCATCGAGACGTGGGCTCGCAGGAGCCTGAAGTCGGAGCGCATCGACTCCGGGACGGGGCGGCTCATCGAGTCCAGGACCCTGAGGGCCTCGTCGGCCTGCCCCTTGCGAAAATGGATGCGAGCCAGCCTCAGCGTCGCGTCGGCACGGACATCCTGCCCGATGTCGGCCTCGAGGACCGAGCGGATCGCACGCCCGGCTCGCTGATGCATCCGGTAGCGAAGCTCGAAGTCGCCGACGGCGAAGCGCGCCTCGTCGATGTGAGGATGGAGGGAGTCGAGCGCTCTCTCGTCGACCTCGCGGTGCTGTGCCATCTCGGCGTCGAGACGTTGGAGAGCCTCGAAATGACGCCCCTGATGTGCGTAGAAGAGCGCCTCTCCGAAGAAGGGATCCAGGATCTCCGAATCTCGCATCGGCTCGGCCCCCGAGACCAGGGGCAGCATCAGCAGGGCGAAGCTGCGAAGAAGGGACCTCATCCCTACCACTCCTCGATGGCGAGGCTCGCCTCCCCCGCTCGTCGGCTCGAGACGACGACTCCGATCAGCGCCGGCTCGACCTCCTTGCCGAACTCGAAGCGCGTGCTCGCCTCGACCTTCCTCCCCCCCTCTGCCTCACCGGCGATCGAGACCTCGAGCCGATGGTCTCCGGTCCGCACGTTTGCGGTATGGAGACGCTGGACGCCTCCTGCTCTCAAGGCTTCGACCTCCTTCCAGGAGTAGACGTGATGGCTGACGAGCGCCCCGTCGATCGAGAGACGGATGGAGTCGGGGACGAAGCCCTCCTCTTCCTCGAGCGAGACGAAGACGACGACCTGGCTGTTCGAGGGAAAGAGAAGCCTCTCCTCCAGATTGGCCAGCTCGGCCCCGATCTCGAGCACGTCGGACTTGATCTCCTGGACCTGCTCGTCGAGGCTCTGCATGGCGTCGTGGCTCGGAGTCTCCGCGGCAGCCGAGACGGCGTGCCAGGCGAGCCACAGACCGAGCAGCACACAGCACGGCGATCGGAGGGCGACGCGCACGGCCATCGCTCGCCCGAAGCGGCCTCCTCGCGGCTCGGAGACGCGGATCGAGTCGTTCATGGAACTTGCCTCCCTGACCCGAAGTGATTCGACATCCCCCGTGATCGCGAGCAGGAATCCCATCACGGCAGCGGATGCGCAGGAAGCCTCCCTCTTCCCGCCCCTGCTCTGGGACGAAGGGCTCGCTGCGTCTTCGCAGGGTCGGGGTCGAGAACGGCATCCCGATTGCACTCGAGCAGCAGGATGACGATGGAGCCCGATCGAAGAACGGCGTGAAGCGAGCGCTTCAGCCGAATCACCGTCCCACGCGGATCCGTCCCGTCCGCTCCCGAACGCGCGCGACGCGGCTGGGAGCGGGAGCGGGAGCGGAGGACCGGGGAAGGCCGAGGCGAGCCCTCGGGAGGCAGGCTCCAGGCACTCTCGAAGAAACCGAAGTCAAATGGAGAATCGACAATGGCCCACGGAGACACGTTCAAGATGATCAAGCTGGTCGGGGAGTCCTCGAAGAACATCGAGGACGCGGTGCAGACCGCGCTGGCCAAGTCCAGCGAGTCCGTTCGTGGCTTCTCCTGGGCTCACATCACCGACCTGCGCATCAATCTGGACACCGACGGGTCCATACAGGCCTGGCAGGCGACGCTCGAGGCGGGCTTCAAGGTCGACGGCGACTGAGGAGCCGCTCGTCGGGAGCCCGGTGCGCCTCTCGTGCGGTCGGCGTCTCGCACGGCCCCTGGCGAGGCCCATCGCGACGCCGAGGACGAGGACGAGGGCGGAGCCGGAATCGATTCTTCCGACGGTGTGACTCCCTTCGACGGTCAGTCCCCCTCGATGTCGGGTCCGATCCTCCTCGTGCACGGCGGTGCCGGAGCCATGACGCCGGACGAACGTCCGCCGCGGGCCGAGGATCCCATGCGACAGGCTCTGCGCGCGGCGCTCCGGCGCGGGCAGGCGGTGCTCCTCCGTCGAGGAAGCGCGGTCGATGCCGTCACCGAGGCCGTCTCGGAGCTCGAGTCGGCGGAGGTCTTCAACGCCGGGCGAGGCTCCGTCCTGACCTCGGCGAGCACGGTCGAGATGGACGCCTCGATCATGCGAGGCAGCGACCGCGCGGCCGGCGCCGTCGCGTGCGTCCGGCGGATCGCGCATCCGATCGAGGCCGCACGAGTCCTGCTCGAGCAGGGTCGGCACGTGCTCCTCGTGGGATCCGCGGCGGATGCTCACGCGGAGCAGGCGGGGCTCGAGATGGCGGCCCCGGACGACCTCGTCACACCCGCTCGCCGCCAGGCCTTCGAGGAAGGAAGGGATCTGCCCCTCGATCGCGACGGATCCGGGACGGGGACGGTCGGCAGCGTGGCTCTGGACGCGAGCGGTCACCTCGCTGCGGCGACCTCGACGGGGGGCATCAGCCGTCAGGCGCCCGGACGGGTCGGCGACTCGCCGATCCTCGGAGCGGGCACCTGGGCAGACGACCGCAGCTGCGCCGTCTCGGCGACGGGTGACGGAGAGAGGATCATGCGTTCCCTTCTCGCGCATCGGGTCGACGCCTGGATTCGCATCGGAGGTCGCGACTTGACGGAAGCCTGTCGACTCGCACTCCTGGACACCGCCTCCCTGGGCGGCCACGCCGGCTGCATCGCGATCGATCGGGGAGGCCGGGTCGCGCTTCCCTTCGACACGGAAGGCATGGCGCGGGGCATCGCCGTGGGGTCCAGCGAGCCGGTCACTGCATTGTTCAGGGACGAGTCGCTCGGGATCCGGAGCGCCGACCGCTCGCCTCCGGGCTCGTTCGGTCCGGATGGATGACCCACCCGCTCCTGCGATCGAGACGCCGACGGCGCGCCAACCCCACCAGGCCCGCGATCCCCGCCAGACAGAGCGCCGTCGATCCGGGCTCCGGCACCGGCTCCGCGAGGCCGATCCAGATCGGATCGAGCGACGGCGGAGGCGTCGGGCGCCAGGGCGTCTTCGAGCCCGTCGCCCAGCGCGGTCCTGCCGAAAACCCCCAATTCTCGCCGAGCTCGATCGCACCGAGATCCGGCTCGCTCCCGCTGCGTCGATGATGGTATCGATCGTCGAGATAGGTCGCGGGATTCCCCGCATCCACCGAGACTCCTCCGCCGGCCAGCCTGAAGTCCACCGGCGGTGACTCGCTCAGAGGAGGCTCCGTCTGCAACGGAAGAACCGGGAGAGGCTGTCGCACTCCGTCGACGAGCGCGCCGGCTCCCATCAGGGGAGCCGAGACGAGGTCCGGGTCCGCCGCATGGATCACGTGGGACATGTTGCGCGCGTCCGGGTCCATCCGAGGGCCGGAATGGAGATTGTAGGGGCTCATCGTGAAGTCGGCGTGGACCCATCCCGTCTCGCGGCGCGTGTAGACGACGTTGTTCTCGAAGATCGAGTCCTCGTACGTATGCTCCTCACCCGTCCAGTAGAGACCGCCCGTGGAGCTGACCAGGGTGTTGTGGGCGATCGTCACGTCCTTCGTCGAAGGACTGCCCGTGCTGCACCAGGGACATTGGAACTTGAGCAGGACGCTCGATCCGAGGCCGTACTCCGGAGAGGAGTAGACGATGTTGTGATCGATCGTCAGACCCCCACCCTGCACCGGGGAGAGCGCCAGCACCGCGGTCGCGTCCATCAGGAAGCTGTGGTGGACCCTCAGATTGATGGCCTCGCGCGTGTCGAACTCGATGCACTCGTCGCCGCACGACATCACCAGGTTGTGTCGGTACTCGGACTGGTCGTTCGGGTCGAGACTCCCCATGTTTCGCGGCCAGAGGCAATCGAAGCATTCGTAGATCAGGCTGTGCTCGAGCTCGAAGGAACGCCCGTAGTGGTGGACGTGATTGATGTTGAGGTTGCTGTTGTAGATCGCGTTCCAGAGGTCCCACTGCTTCCCGTTCTCGTATCCCCATCGGACCCATTGATAGGCGGGGTATCCGGAGAACTCCGAGTACGCGACCCGGACGCGGTCCGAGTCGCCCGCGCGGATGGAGCGCCATGCCCCGTCGACGTGGCAATCGTGGATCGTGACGTCGTCGGCGGCCACGTTGATCGCGCTCAGCGGCCCGAGATGGAGCTTCAAGCCCGCGACGACGACATGACTTCCTCGGATGGTGAGATTGGCGCCCGACGGGTCGTCCAGGGGAAGGTCCCGGCGGGAGGGCCAGGCCCGATCGCCGAAATAGTCGGTGTTGAGCAGGGGCGTCTCTGCCGCATTGAAGCTGCGATGGATCTCGAGGTTCGCTCGATTCGGATCTTGACCGCCGAGCAGCCGAACGTAGAGAGTGCCGTCCACCCAGACGAAGCCCTCCGGCGGTCCGTCGACGACGCTCCCGGAATCATGGCCGAGGATGGTGAAGCTCCGAAGCCCCTGTAGATCGTCGTATCCCATGAGATTCCGACCGTCGACCATCACCCAACGGACGGTCCACGGCACGTTCGCACGATGCAGGTCGCCCTCCACTCGCGTGAATCCCAGCTCGAAGTCGGGCGTCGTCGCCCCGCTGATCGTGGCCGTCCCGGGCTCCTCCGCGACGATCACGATCGGCGCTTCGGCCGTCCCGCTTCGATCGAGGACCGCGGACTCGTAGTACACGCCTGGCGCCAGGGTGATGACGTCGCCGGGGCTCGCCGTGTCGAGCGCGCCCTGCAGACCCGTCTCGGGCGTGACCCGAACCACGTTCCCCTCGTATACGGGCATGATCGCGGTCGACGCGTCCTGGGCGAGGGCCGAGAGCGCGCCGAACGAGATCAGGAAGAGAGTGAAGAGAGAGCAGCGAGCGCGAAGCTCTGCCCTGGACTCGAGACTCGTCGGATGCCGATCGAGGAATGTCATGTCGTGAGGAGACTCGGGGCCCTCACGAATTCCCGTGGTGATCGCGATCACGGGCCGAGGAGTCCTCGACCTCGCCTCTACGGCTCACACCCGGTCACGGCTCGTCGTCTGGATCCGCCACCCTCTCGCGCAGGCGCGCAGGCTCGTGCGAGCGCGCGCAGGCGGCCTCGGGCTTCCTCTCAGTCCTTCGGAAAGTTGAAGAAGGGAAAGACCGGCAGGAAGCCGTTCTCCGCCATGTTGAGGAAGCCGAGCTGGAAGCTCTCGATCTCCTTCGTGATGTTCACGAAGCCGATCTGGGCCTTCGATCCCTCCGACAGGTTGATGCCTCCCAGATCGACCCCCGTCCGCCCTCGCGCGATGGTGACGAAGCCGGTATTGAAGGCCTGCCCGGCGTCGTCGAGCAGATTGATGAAGGCGGCGTTCATGCCCGAGTCCCTGCCGGTATGGAAGTTGACCAGGCTGAAGGACGCTCCGGAAGACATCTCCCCGGTGATCCGGCTGACGCCGCCCACGAGGGCCACTCCCGACATTCTCGAGGTCTCGCTCACCGAGAGCAGGCCGAGATCGAAGCCCCGCATCTGGCGGTTCTCTCCGTACAGGAACGAGAGCCGGAAGCCGTTCACGTCCGGATCCCGGGGAACGTTCAAGTTGGGCAGCCCCAGCTGGAAGCCCGTCTCCGCAGGGGCTTCCCTTCCGCCCAGGAGGATCAGGGAGAGGAGCAGACCGAGACAGGCGATGCTTCGCGTCACCTTCCACCTTCCTTTCGACCCGAGCCCACGGTCCGGATCAGATCACACGCCTCGAAGGGCGTCGCACCGAGGCGCCCACTCAGACAGAGATGATCGTCACCGGGCTCGATGCCGACCTCCTGGGTCTCGTGATGGGTCACCAGATCCTGGAGCCCGTCGCCGTTCACGTCTTCGAAGTGGCCGCCGTGTACGGCGGGAGCCTTCTGCGGCCCGAGCCCCAGGCTGTCGATCTCCACCTCCTCGAGAGCGAGTCCGGGCTCGCCGAGGATCGCCACGGGAATCACGCCGCGCGAGCGCGGGTTGATCGAGTTCGGGAAGCTCCCCGGCTTCACGTCGATCTGCTCGATGTCGCAGGCATCCCCCCGCCCATCGGCGTCGCCGTCTTCCTGTGCGGGATTCGGGACCCCCGGACA
>CAYXLY010000258.1:0-6707 GCA_964466005.1 uncultured Spirochaetaceae bacterium
GTCAGCAGGTCTGGGGCGGCGTCGGATTCACGATCGAGTACGACATCCAGCTCTATTTCCGCCGGGCCAAGCAGCTCCAGCTCTCCTGGTGGGACGAACGTCATCTCGAGGAGCGGGTGGCCTCGAGCCTGCTCGATCGCTGAGAACGCCGGGCGATCGGGGACGGACAGGGACGTCCCGGACGGACGTCCAACGCGAGCGGATCGCCCTCAGACGAGCACTCCGATCCGTCGGAGCTCGGCGATCTCGGCCTCGCTACAGCCAGCCTCCCGCGCGATCTCGTCGGATTGCTCTCCGAGCAGCGGGGCGTGTCGCCGAATGCTCGCGGGCGTCTGCTCGAAGTCGCCCAGCGGGCGCGGCTGGCGCAGCCGTCCCGCAACCGGATGCTCGACCTCGATCAGCAGCTCGTCGGCGATCACCTGCGGATCCTGGTGGAGCGCGGCCGGCTCCCTCAGGACGGCATGGGGCACGTCGGCGCGTCGGAGCCGTTCGACGAGCTCCTGCGTCGTGAAGTGGCGGAGAATCGGATCGAGAAGCTCCTGAAGCAGATCGGCGTTCCGCGCCCGGTCTCCTGCCCGTGCGAAGCGGGCATCCTCCGCGAGCCCGATTCGCTGGATCGCGCGGCAGAAGGCGCGAAACTCGTGATCCTGGATGAAGGTGATCGTGATGTGACCGTCCCGGGTCGGTCGGATGCGGGGAAGCGACGCACGCTCGATCGGATCCGTCGCGTTCCCGCCCAGGAACGTGTGGTTCTGCAGGGCGTCGGGCCACAGGAACGCGATGCTGGCATGGAGCATCGAGATCCGGACATGCTGTCCAGCCCCGCTTCGCTCGCGGGCGAGCAGCGCTGCGGTGACGATCTGGGCGGTCTGGAGGGCGGTTCCCTTGTCGCAGACGACGCTGCGCACGAAGGTCGGCTCGCCGGTGTGCGGATCCGCCTGATGGACCGCGACCCCCGAGTAGGCCTGCATCACCGAGTCGTAGACCGGCCGGTCTCGCATGGGGCCGCGCTCGCCGAAGCCGCTCACCGATACGTAGACCAGCCGCGGAAACCGCTCGCAGAGCCGATCCGGGCCGATCCCGATGCGCTGGACGGCGCCCGGGCGGAAGTTCTGGATCAGCACGTCGGCTCCGGAGACGAGCCGATCGAAGACCGCGAGCCCCCTCGGATCGGCGAGGCTCAGCCCGACCGAGCGCTTGTTGCGGTTGAGGTTGATGAAGAGCGCGGAGAGACCGCCACGGCTGGTCCCGATCGTGCGGAGGGCATCTCCGCGGCCGGGCCCCTCGACCTTGATCACGTCGGCTCCCTGGTCGCCCAGGATCGATGTGGCGAGAGGGCCGGAGGCCATGGTCGTGAGATCCAGGATGCGGATGCCTTCGAGCGGGCCCTTCATTATGGTTGCGACCTTAGCCGAATCGTCGGAGCGAAGCTGGCGGATGCCTCGCTCGGGGCGCGCTCGAGAGGCGCGCGTCGGCGAGGCGAGCGAGGCGAGCGAGGGGAAGAGGAGAAGGAGGGGGCCATGGAGCCGAGGACGGCGTCGGAATCCAGGATCGAGGACCTCGAGCGTCGGCTCGAGATCGTGGAGGCGCATCGCGCGATCACGAATCTCAAGTCCGAGTACGGCTCTCTCGCGGATGCGCGCTACACCCGCGAAGGCGTGAAGGAGCAGTCGATCGTCGACGAGATCGCCTCCCGTCTCGCCTCACTCTTCACGGAGGACGCCGTCTGGGACGGAGGGGCCGAGCTCGGCCTCTGCGAGGGGCGAGAGGCGATCCGCCGGCGATTCCAGGAGCCCACCCTCGCGTTCTCGTGGCATTTCTTCGTGAAGCCCCGGATCGAGATCTCCGGCGGATTCGCCACGGGCACCTGGGACGTGCTCGCCCTGTGCACGACGAGGCAGGGGCGTGCGGTCTGGATGGTCGGGACGGAGCACGACGAGTACGTCCGCTCGGGTGGCGTCTGGCTCCACCGGCGGATGAAGCTCGACGCCACCCTGATGGCCCCGCACGACCGGGGCTGGGCCGGAGAGGCCATCTCCGAATCCCGATCGAAGGGTCCGTGAGAGGACTCCGAGCTCCAGGATCGGCGATCGATCGTCGGAGAACGATCGCCGCAGCTCGTCGGTCGGAGGTCGACGGTCCGGGTCAGCCGCGACTGGGCTGGATGACCTCGTCGCCAAAGCGGCGGATCGCGTCGATCTTGTCCTTCACGGTCGCGTTCGGGGGGCAGATGAAGGTGAAGGGATAGTTGACCGTCGCGGTCATCCCGAGCTCCACCAGACGGCTCATCCGGTCGGCCGGGAGCCGCTCGACCAGGGGGATCAGGCAGTCGAAGGGTTCGTCCGCGCGACCGGCGAGCTCTCGCTGCTCTCGCAGGGCGATCAGCAGCGACTCGGCCTGCTCGAATGTATTGCCCGCCCCGGTCCAGCCATCTCCGTAGCGCGCGGCCCGTCTGAGGGCGGCCTTGTTCATGCCGCCGATCCACATGGGCACCTTGCGGTCGGGGACCGGGTTCATGCTCATGGGAGGGAAGCGGTAGTAGTCGCCGTCGAAGGACGTGACCTCTCCGGTGAGGAGAGCCTGGATGATCTGGATCTGCTCGTCCATCCGTTTGCCCCGCTTCTCGAAGCGGGCGCCGAGCACTTCGAACTCCTCGCGCAGCCAGCCCGCGCCGAGCCCGAAGACGGTCCGATTGCGTGAGAGGACGGCCGCGGTGCTGACGTCCTTGGCGACCTCGACGGGATGGCGCAGGGGGAGGATGTAGACATTGGTGAGGAAGCGGAGAGTCTCGGTCACCTGGGCGAGCGCCGCGATCGTCGCCCACGGCTCCGGAAAGGGCGTCGACTTGTCGAAGGGCGGCTCGCCGCTCTCGTCGTAGGGGTATCGGGAGTCGTAGTGCTCGGGGGCGAAGACGTGGTCCGCGAGCATGACGCCTTCGAAGCCGGCCTCCTCGGCGACCGGAGCGAGCTCGAGCAGCTCGTCGGGATGGGTGAAGGAGACGGCCTGCCAGAATTGCATCGGATCTTCCTCGATCGTTTCGGCCCGCTCGGGGTTCCTCTTCGGGAGCCGGATTCTCGCGCAGGGGAGGGGGGACGGCCACCGCTCCGGAACCAGCGAGGGCTCGCAGACGAGGCAGTCGAGGACGACGAAGGGGTCGGTTCGGCGCACCGACCTGTCCTATCCTCGGGCGCCCCGGGGCGAGAGGTCGGACGCGAGGCTTTCCCTTCGCGCGATGCCGGATCCTCGAGCCCGGTCGGCTCGGATCCCGGCTGCGCGCGGGGACCGAAGGGTGGAAGTGACGAGCGTCGGAGCGAGAGATCGTCGCACGGACCGTGAGGAGGTGAGGAGCAGTGGGGATGCCGGATCACATCATCGTCGTCGGCGCTTCGTTGGCCGGGCTGCGGACCGTCGAGGCCCTTCGCCGGGAGGGCCATCCCGGACGGATCACCGTGATCGGAGCCGAGCGCAATCAGCCCTACGACCGCCCTCCGCTGTCGAAGCAATTCCTCGTCGATGGGTGGGACGAGGAGAAGCTCGCGCTGGGTCGAGGGGCGCTCGATGCGCTGGAGGCGACCTGGAAGCTGGGGCAGCGCGCGGTGCGCCTCGATCCCGATCGACTTCGGATCACGCTGGAGGACGGCTCGACGGTCGAAGGCGATGCGATCGTCCTGGCGACCGGAACGCGTGCCCGGCGACTGCCCTTCGGCCGGGATCTCGAGAACGTGCTGGAGCTGCGGACCCTGGAGGATGCCCGGCGCCTGCGCTCCGCCCTCGATGCGGCGCCGCGGGTCGTGATCGTCGGTGCGGGATTCATCGGGATGGAGCTCGCTGCGAGCTGTCGGCAGAGAGGCCTCGACGTGTCGGTCGTCGAGCCTCTCGAGGCACCACTCGTGCGGGGGCTCGGGCCCGTGCTCGGTGAACGAGTCGCCCGGCGACATCGCGAGGAGGGTGTCGTCTTCCATCTCGGCGTGGGAGTCGAAGGATTCGAGGGAGAGGGGCGGGTGAGCGGAGTCCGTCTCTCCACTGGCGAGCGTCTCCCGGCGGATCTCGTCGTGGTCGGCGTGGGAGCCGTTCCCGAGACCGATTGGCTCGACGGGTCGGGGCTCGAGATCGACGACGGCGTGCTCTGCGATGCCACCGGTCGGACGAGTCGAGAGGGAGTCTTCGCGCTCGGGGACTGTGCTCGCTGGGAGAACCCGCATTATCCGGACCGTCCGCGCTTCGAGCATTGGACGAGCGCGGTCGAGCAGGCGGACGTCGTCGCGAAACGGATCGTGCACGGCGAGGTCGAGCCCTTCGCTCCGATCCCCTACGTCTGGACGGATCAATTCGATCTGCGGATCGCCGTGGCGGGAGAGATCCGCGAGGGCGACGAGATGCACGTCTGTCACGGAAAGCTCGAGGAGGATCGCTTCCTCGCGCTCTTCGGACGCCACGGAAAGCTCGTCGCAGCAGTGGGCTTCAAGCGGCCTCGTCCCCTGCTGGCGTGTCGAAGGAAGATGGCCGAGGGCATCACCTTCGCCGAAGCGATCGCGGAGAACGCCTCGTAGCGGCGGCTCGGGCCGCGACCTCGCGCCTCGATCCCGTCGGGCCTCTACCCTCCGGCCGCTCGGCGCTCGTCGCGGACGAAGAACAGGGCCCCGAACGCCAGGACGTTCAGCACGGTGAAGCACTGGAAGGCGCGGTCGTAGCTACCCGAGGCGTCGTGGATCGCCGCGGCGAAGATCGGCCCCAACGCGCCTCCAGGCAGGAGCACGATCATCATCGCCCCGTAGATCTCGCCGAGATTCCGGACCCCGAAGCAATGACCGAGGATCAGCGGGTAGACGACGTCGCGGGCGGCGGTCGCGAAGCCGTAGCTGACGACGAAGACCGGGAGCAGCGCTCCATCGGGCAGGAAGAGCAGGGCGACGGAGCTCGCGGCCAGCAGGCCGTAATCCACCATCAGTGCGGCATGGTGCGGAATCCGGTCCGCGATCAGGCCGAGGGCGATCTTGCTGACGACGCCGAGGGCGACGGCCTGCTGGAAGTAGACGGTCGCGTCGGCGCGACTCATGCCCGAGTCCGAGAGGAAGAGCACGAGATGTTCGAGGACGCCGACGAAGTAGAAGAAGAAGACGAAGAGGCTGGCCGAGAGAATCCAGAAGCTGCGCGTCCGCAGGGCCTGGGGCAGATCGCAGGGCTCGCGGTCCGCGGAGGCCTCTCCGGTCGAGACGACGCCCTCTTCGCTAGCCCCCCGGCCGTCCTCTGGCCGAGCCTCGCGCACGAAGAGCAGCGAGACCGGCAGCAGGACGAGCAACGAGACGCCAGCCACGGCGAGGAGACCTTCTCGCCAGCTCGCGACCTCGGCGATGCCACTGCTGAGCGCGACCATCAGGACGCCGCCCAGGTTGGATCCCGTGTAGACCAGGCCGAGGGCGAGTCCGCGGCGCTCGCGGACCCAGTGACTCACGGCGTGTCCCACGGTGATGTCGCCCATTCCGGAGGCCGCCAGGCCGACCCCGGCGATCGCCACGTAGAAGCCCGTC
Source organism: uncultured Spirochaetaceae bacterium (assembly GCA_964466005.1). GTDB lineage: Bacteria > Myxococcota_A > UBA9160 > UBA9160 > UBA4427 > UBA4427. The sequence goes on from CAYXLY010000258.1 coordinate 5,529, forward strand.
AGGGTCTCGACGCGAGAGAAGAAGACGAAGATGGCCGTGAAGAGCGCGGCCGAGATCGCCAGGACCCGCGAGGCGCCCAGCCGGACGGTGAGGAGGCCGACGAGCGGGCTGGCGAGCGCCTGCAGCGTCAGTTGGGGAAGATTCGCTGCCGAGAACTGCGTCCGGGTCAGTCCGAGATCCAGCATGATCGGCTCGGCCAGGGGACGACTCACGTAGGTGAAGCCGAGGCCGAGCTGGCAGACGAGACAGCCGATCACGACGAGCAGGGCCCGGCCCCGGAGGTCGCCCATGAAGCGTCCGACCGATCGGGAGAGTCGGCTCATTCGGCCTCGGGACGGCTTCGGACGGGCTCGTCTTCGGCATCGACGGCGTCGCGAGCCCCCGCGCTCAGGCCTGCGTCGCCGAAGCGGCGCGCGGCGTCTTCTCGCAGGGCCTTCTTGGCGACCTTGCCCCCCACGCTCTGGGGCAGTGCGTCCAGGACGACCAGGCCCTCCGGCCAGAGCTCGCGCTGCACCTCCATGGTCTCGAGATGGGCGCGGAGCGCCGCGAGATCGAGGGTGGAGCCCGGGCGGAGCTCGACGTAGGCCGCGGCCCGCTCGCCGAAGAGGGGATCCGCGACGCCGATGGCGGCGACCAGGGAGACGTCGGGATGACTGGCCACGCCCTCCTCGATGGCCGCGGCGGAGAGGTTCTTGCCCCCCCGGATGATGATGTCGTCGGTCCGTCCCACGACGTGCAGGTAGCCCTCGTCGTCGATCTCCACGAGGTCGCCCAGCATCATCCAGCCGTCCTCGCGAATCAGCTCCGCGTTCGCCTCGGGTGCGCCGAGATAGCCGCGCGACAGGGCGGGGCCGCGGACGGCGGGCCGTCCCCGCCGCGACTCGGTGACGTCTCTCCCCTCCGCGTCGAAGAGGCGGAGGTTCATCTCGGGAATGGGCCGCCCCGCCGTTCCCAGGCGCTTCGCGGGCGGATCCTCGGGCCGCGTCGCGCTCACGGCTCCGGTCTCGTTCGAGCCGTAGAACTGCAGCACCGAAGCTCCGCTCGCCTCTTCGAAGGCCCGGGCGCGATGCGCGGGGACGGCCTCGCCCCCCGTGAAGAGGCAGCGAAGCGCGAGAGGGCCCGCTCTCTCGAAGCCGCCCGACTCGAGCATCAGGATGAATTGCGTCGAGACCGCCGCCA
>CAYXLY010000259.1:0-6657 GCA_964466005.1 uncultured Spirochaetaceae bacterium
CCGTATCCCGCAGAGAGAGCGCCTTCTCGTCGAAGCGCTCGCCCCGGATCTCCCGATGGCGGATCTCGACGAGATGGCCGCCGCGGCGAGCGATCTCGCGCTCGGCGATCTGTCGGAAGTTGGTCCGCTTGTTGCCCGCGACGATGTCGTCCGAGGAGATGTCCCGGATGACCCGGGTGACCCGACAATACCGGGGCACGCGAGGCAGGGCGTCCGTCACGACCTCGAGAAGCTCCTCGTCGGCGTAGGGTCGCCACTCTCCGCGCCGCCAGGGCCCCATCAGCTCCGCCGTCTCGATCAGGCTGCACGGATAGAGCTTCAGCTCGTCGGGACGGAAGGCCGGGTCCTCGAAGAGCCTCGCGAAGTCCTCCCGATCGGAGGCGGGCGTGGCGCCGAGCAGATTCGCCATCCAGTGGACGTGCAGCTTGAATCCCGCGCGGCGCAGGAGCGCGAAGGCGCGGCGGGTCGCCTCGACGTCGTGTCCCCGGCGATTGGCGGCCAGGATCGCATCATCGAGGCTCTGGACGCCGAGCTGGACCTTCGTCGCTCCGAGCCGCCGCAGTCGCATCACCTCCCGCTCGTCGACGCGATCCGGACGGGTCTCGAGGACCAGGCCGACGCAGCGTGCGCCCGCGCGCTCGTTGCGCTGCTGGGCCCCGAACAGAGCGCCCCACTCCGAGCGCTCGGCGTCGACCACCAGCTCGCCCTCGTGATGCAGGGCCAGGAATCTCGACACCCTTGCGTTGTACGGATTGCGCAGGAAGCGGTCTCCGACCACGCCGTCCTCGATCAGCTCGAAGTCGGGCGCCGTCGCCTCGACCTCGTCCCGTCGATCGAGGCCCTCGCCGAAGTCGTTCATCGCCTCCAGGCAACGCTGGACGAACCAGACCTGATAGGCCTCGGGATAGAAGGACCAGGTCCCGCCGAGGACGATCAGCTCGACCTTGTCGACGGGATGCCCCGTGGCCGCGAAGGCCGCCAGACGATTCCAGGTCTGGAGATAGGGGTCGAAGCGATTGTTCGCGGCGCGCTGCGCGCCCGGCTCGTCGGAGAGATAGCTCTTGGGCATGCGGACGTCGTTGGGACAGAAGATGCACTTGCCCGGACAGGGGAAGGGCTTCGTCAGGACGGTGAGCGGAGTGACACCGCTCTGTGTTCTCACGGGGCGACGCTGGACCCGCCGGCGGAAGGCGCTCTCGTCGAGCCGGAAGCCCGCGTCGGCGGCGAAGGCGTGGAAGCCCGCGATCAGCTGGCTGCGCGAGAAGAAGCCGCCTCCGGGCCTCGGATGGCGGCGCAGCAGCGGCTCCATCACCTCGGCCGGCAGCGGATCCGGCCAGTCGTCCGGGAGCGCCTCGACCGCCCGGATCAGGGGAAGCAGGGCCGCGCGAAGCGGGCGCGGGTCGAAGCTCCGGTCGGGGCCGCGCCCCCGTAGCCGCCCGGGAATGCGCACAGTGGCCCCCGCGGCATCGGGCGGAGCCACGGCCCCAGCAATCGCCGCAGTCGTCGGGTGGGCGCCCGGTCCTCGACCGGGCCCGCGCTCGCCCGCAGGCCTCCCGCGCGTCTCCGGCTCCGTGCGGCGACCCGGTCCGGGTCCGTGGCTGCTCTCGGATCTGTGGCTGGACACGTCTCTCCTCGACGGCAGAGTCTAGAGCGCCCGACGCCCCTCGGCCCTCCGCGGCCTTCGGGCCGTGCGCCCGCGACTGCGAGAGCCCGTGGCCATGCGACGACGATCGCGCTCTGCCGCGTCCGACCCGGATCGTGTGGCGACTTCGACGGCGAGATCCCGGGAGCTCCCGAGAGAGAGCAGTAGACTCGCCTCGCATGGACCCCTTCACGCGCCGTCAGCTGCTCGAGCTGTCCTCGGAGTTCTATCGCCGTCATGCGGCCGGGTTCGACGCCTCGCGCGCCCATCATGCCTGGCCCGGCTGGCAGCGTGTGCTCGAGGCCGTCGACGCCTCGTCCGGTGAGACCGCGAGCGGGTTCACGGCCGGCGGCACGGGTCCGACGGAGGCCCCCTCGGAGACCCCGGCAAGGCCCGCCCCGGCGCTTCGCGTCCTCGACATCGGATGCGGCAATGCCCGCCTCGCCGCCTTTCTCCACGAGGCCTTGCGATCGCGGGCGCGGGTCGACGCGGGAGCCCCGCCGCGCCGGCTGGCCTACGTGGGCGTCGACTCGAACGCGAGCCTGCTCGAGGCCGCCCGAGAGCGCCTCTCGCCCGAGGTCGCCGAGACCGTCTCGCTCGTCGAGCAGGACTTCCTGGCGGCGGCCGCCCGGGACCCGGCCGCCGCGGGACGAGACCTGCCCGCCGGTCCCTTCGACCTCGTCGCCCTCTTCGGCGTGCTCCATCACGTGCCGGATCGCGCGCTGCGGCTCAGCCTGCTGCGCGCCGCCCGGGATCGACTCGCAGCCGACGGCGTGCTGGCCCTCGCCGCCTGGCAGTTCGCCGATCGGCCCCGCTTCGCTCGCCACCGGATGGCGTGGCGCGATCTCCCGCCGGTGCTCGGGGCTCCGGTCGATCCCGAAGCGCTCGAGCCCGGTGATCATCTGCTGCGCTTCGGTGAGGATCCGGAGAAGCCCCCGCGCTACTGCCATCAGGTCTCGGACGAGGAGCTCGACTCCCTCCCCGACGCGCTCGGTCTCGTCGCGATCGACGACTTCCGATCCGATGGCGCACAGGGCGACCTGAACCGCTACCGGATCCTGCGGGCCCCGCGAGCACCGCGAGGACCGGAGGCGCCCGACGCCCAGACCGTCCCCCACGACGAATCCCGGAGACGACTCCGGACGGCGTAGGCTTTCGGCCTCGCGTTGATTCCGGAGGCCGCTCGGCCGATGGGATCAGCGGGCATGAAGTTCCAGCGACCCGCCATCTTCGCCGCGATCACAGGCGGCCTCCTCTCGACGGGCTCGATCGCGCTCGCCGAGCGCGGAGCCGGCTCGTCGAGCGTCGGTGTCGGTGTCGGCGGTGTCGACGCTGCGGGTGTCGACGCTGCGGAGGGAGGACCACGCAGCGCGATCTCCGCCTGGCAGACGCTCTTCGGCGGTCTCCCGGACGCGGAGCTCCCGATCTGGCTCGACGCCCTCGCCCGGTCTCCGGAGTGGACGCGACTCGATCGCTTCGCGACGAGCCCGACCGGCATCGGCCTGCTGCTCGGGCTGGCCGCGACGGCGGTCGGCGTCCTCGTCCTGCTTCGAAGACGACGCGGGGCGGGGCAGCTCGCGCTGCGACTCGAGCTCTCGGATCGAGTCGACGGCGACTTCGAGGTGGCGCTCCGTCGGCGGAGCCGCCGCGGCGCGAGAGCGGCCCGGCCCCTGCTTCGACTGGGCGCGGGACGGCCGCGCGCGAGCCTCCGGCGAGCCGGCGTACAGCGCGAGACCCAGTTCGACGGCCTCGCGCCAGGACGATGGTTCATCACGGTCGACGGCGTGCTCCGGGCGCCCCGCTCCCGGGCGGAGCTCGCCGCCGTCGCCGAGGAGGTCGAGGTCTGGGTCGAGCGAGACGTCTGCAAGACGGTCGACCTCCCGCTGCCCGCCGTCGAGGCGCCCGTCGAGATCCGCGTCGTCTGGGACCGTCAGCCCGCTCGCGATGTCGGTCTGTGTCTCCGGGGTCGTCCCGAGACGCTGCGTCGTGCACGCCAGGGGCGCACCCGCACGCGTCTCGCCCGAGGCCGCCATCGATTCCTGATCGGAGCCGGCGACCGGGTGATCGAGCACGAGATTCAGGTCGAGGACTACGAGCCGCAATGCGTCCGCGTCGATCTGGCGCGGTCCGAGGGTCTCGTCTTCAAGGGCTGCCCTCCGGCCGTCTCCTCGTTCCTGCGAGGCGACCTCGGCCACGCCGCTCGCGCCCTCGAGCGCGATGGCCAGGCCGTCGTGGCTCATCTGCTCCTCGCCCAGCTCCATCAGGAGCAGGGACAGACCGAGCGCGCCGCCGAGCAGCTCGAGAGCGCCGGACGCCTGCGGGCGGCGGCCGACCTGCGCCGCGCCCTCTCGGATTTCGCGCGTGCGGCGAGCCTCTACGAGCAGGCCGGCGAGCTCTCTCTCGCTGCCGAGATGTACGAGGACGCCGAAGCCTGGGGCGACGCCGCGCGAAGCCATGCGGCGGTCGAGCGCTGGGATCGGGCGGCGGGATGCTTCGAGCGCGCGGGCGACGTCGAAGGCCAGCTCGGCGCCCTCGAGGCCGGGGGCGAGCTGATCCGCGCGGCTGCCCTCGCCTCGGAGCACGGGGATCAGGCTCGGGCGATCCGCCTGCTCCAGCGCGTCGCCCCCGGACATCCGGATCACGGTCGGGCCATCGAGCTCCTCGCCCTGGCCTACGAGCAGGAGGGACATCTCGATCTCGCCGCCCGCCAGCTCGAGGCCCGGCTCGCCTCGCTGGCGCCGGACGAGTCCGCTCCCCAGCTCGAGCTGCATTGGGCGGAGCTGCTCGCCGAGTCCGGGGAGGCGGCGCGGGCGCTTGCCGTCCTCGAGGCCCTGCGAGAGCGCGAGCCGACCTTCCCGGGCGTGGCGACGCGCATCGAGACGCTGCGCAAGACGCTCTCGATGCCCTCGCCCGCTCGCTCCGGCGCCGCCTCCGGACCTGCGACGGGGCCGGCCGCGAGCCTGCCGCCGGGCGCGACCGCCTTCGTCGCCCGCGATCGCTACGAGATCCTGGAGCAGATCGGCCGCGGCGGGATGGGGCTCGTCTTTCGAGCCCATGACCGGCGGCTGGGGCGCGACGTGGCGCTGAAGCGAATGCCCGAGAGCCTGCAAGCATACTCGGGAGCCCTCTCCCTCTTTCTCGGCGAGGCCCAGGCCGCAGCGCGCATGAACCACCCGAACATCGTCACCCTCTACGACGCCGATCAGGAGGACGGACGCTTCTTCATCACGATGGAGCTGCTCGACGGCTTGCCGCTCGACGCGCTGCTCGCCCGCCGCGGTCGCTTCGGCCCCCGCGACACGGCCCGCCTCGGTCTGCAGGTCTGCCAGGGCCTGCGCTATGCCCACCAGCAGGGCATCGTGCATCGCGACATCAAGACGGCCAACCTCTTCATCACGCAGGAGAGGAAGCTGAAGATCATGGACTTCGGGCTGGCCCGCATGATGGAGGCGGTGCGGCAGCCGGGTGGGATGCTGATCGCCGGCACACCCTTCTACATGGCGCCCGAGCAGTCCGCGGGCGCCCGCGTCGACGCGCGCACGGACCTCTATGCCCTCGGCGTCACGCTCTACGAGCTCTCGACCGGAGCGCTTCCCTTTCCGGGGCCGGACGTGGCCGAGCAGCACCGAAGCGCTCCGCCGCCGGATCCCGCGGCCGGCATCCCCGGCTATCCGGAAGCCCTCGCCCGGCTCGTCCTGCAGCTGCTCGCGAAGTCACCGGAGGATCGACCGGCCAGCGCCGAGGAGGTCGCGCGGGCGCTCGAGACGATCGTCGACGGGGCGGGGCCCGCGTCTGCCCCCACGCCCGCTCGGAGCTGACGGCGAGCTTAAAGCGTGGCCCGCTGGGTCTCCGCGGCGCCGGCCGAGGCGTCAGCCGAAGGCCTGCCCTCGCCCGTCTCGTCGGCCGCCACGGCGCGCAGCGCAGCCAGCTCGCGGGCCGCGCTGCGATGGCCCTGCTCCGCCGCCCTCGCCAGCCAATCGAGGGCCTCGGCCCGGGTGAGCGTCGCCGACAGCTTGCGGCTGAACATGCCGCCCAGGTTGTACTGCGCGGGGGCATGTCCCTGCTCGGCGGCCATCCGCCACCAGTGCTCGGCCTCCTCCGGATCGACCTCGACGCCCTGCCCCGTCAGGTGGATCGTGCCCAGCATGTTCTGGGCTCCCGGATGCTGGCGTTGCGCGGCCAGGCGATACCAACGAAGCGCCTCCTCGAAGCTCTGCTCGACGCCGAGACCCTTCAGGTAGAGGACCGCCAGGTTGTTGCAGCCGTCCGCATCGCCCTGCTCCGCGGCCTTCCGGCTCCATTTCAGAGCCTCGTCGTAATGCTGGATCACGCCATCGCCGCGCGCGTAGAGATAGCCGAGCTGCGCCTGGGCCGGCGCATAGCCCTGCTCCGCCGCCAGCCGGTACTCCTTCACGGCAGTGGCGATGTCGCGCGGCCTCAGGCGGCCCTCGTCGTGGATCACGGCGAGCCGATACTGCGAGATCGCGTGGCCCGCCTCCGAGGCGCGGCGATAGAGCTCGAGCGCGGCCTCGAGGTCGTGCTCGACCCCGAGCCCCGCCTCGTAGGCCTGTCCGAGTCGGTGCAGGGCGCCGGTATGGCCGAGGTCCGCCGCGCGGCGCCACCAGGCCACCGCCATCACGGGATCCGGCGGCTCGCCCTCGCCGCTCCGGGCGAGCTCGCCCAACATGAAGAAGGCCCGCGGCTCGCCGGCCTGGCCCGCCCGCGTGAGCCATCGACGCGCCTCCTGGACGTTGCGCAGCTCGCTCTCCTGCGCGACCAGCAGCAGGCCGAGCTCGGCCTGGGCCTCCACCTCGCCCTGCTCGGCCGCCAGCGTGAGCCAGCGGAGCGCCTCTGCCTGCTCCCTGCCCGCGCGGGAGGGATCATCCGCCTCGGCGAAGGCCTCCGCGTGGAAGCGACCCAGGGCGAGCTGTGCCTCGACCTCGCCCGACTCGGCCCGCTCGATCATCTGGGCCTCCGGAACGCTGCGGTCCGGGTCGCCCGGAAGCGCCTCGATC
>CAYXLY010000260.1:0-6635 GCA_964466005.1 uncultured Spirochaetaceae bacterium
GTGGGCCGTCCGCCGCGGGTGCGCTCGAGCTCCCACGAGAGAGATCGAGACCGGCCGGCTCCCCCCTCCGCGCCTCGCTGGCGGATTGGGCATCCCGCGGAGCATCCGTGGCGTCCCTCCCTGGGAGGGGGCTGGCCGGGGGTGGAGCGGATGCCTCGGGGGCCGGGGTCGGTGCAGCCGCAAGGGCCTCGCGAGCCTCTTTCAGCTCCTCGTTCAGCTCCTCGAATCGCCGGCGCCAGCGAGAGGCGTTCGAGCTGGCGTCGCGTCGCGCTCGCTCGCTGCGGGCGAGATCCTGCTCGGCCTTGCCGAGGGCGCTCCGTGTCTTCTCCAGCTCACGCTCGACCTGCGCCAGGGTGTCGGCGTCGACCCGGCTGGACTCCTCGGTCCGGAGTCGCGCGAGCTCGTCGCCCAGCGCGAGGTTCTCCCGATTCGCCTCGTCGAGTCGACGGGTGAGATGCTCGATCTTCCAGCGCTCGGCACCATGCAGCGGATGATAGGAGTAGCCGAACGCGAAGACGCCGCCCGCGACGAAGAGCGCGAGGCCGACCCCGATCTGGCGGAGCCAGGGCGGAAGTGCACGAAGCAGGTCGATCACGAGGGACGTTTCGGCAGGACGGGCGCAGATCTGGAGGGCGAGCCCGATCTCTTTCTCCTACGCTGCGCGAGGATTGCGGTCGATCCCCAGGAGGTCCCTTCCGATGTCCCTCGCCGCCTCGTATCCCTACTACCTGGCCAACGAGCCCGAGAGTCCGAACCAGGACCTGGAGGTGCTCGACAAATATACCGGGGAGGTCGCGACCCGGGTGGCGCTGGCGGACGACGCCGCCCTCGATCGGGCGATCTCCGCGGCCGTCGAGGCGAGCGAGCCGATGGCCGCGCTCCCGGCCTACGAGAGGCAGGCCGTCCTCGATCACTGCGTCGATCGCTTCCGCGAGCGCTTCGAGGAGCTGGCCATGGCGCTCTGCATCGAGGCCGGCAAGCCGATCAAGGATGCGCGAGGGGAGGTGACCCGTCTGATCGACACCTTCCGGATCGCCTCCGAGGAGTCGGTTCGGATCGGCGGAGAGGTGATGCCCCTGGACATCAGCCCCCGGGCGCGGGGCTACTCCGGCATGTGGAAGCGCGTCCCGATCGGACCCTGCTCCTTCATCTCCCCCTTCAACTTCCCGCTCAATCTGGCGGCGCACAAGGTCGCTCCCGCGCTGGCGGTGGGCTGCCCCTTCGTCTTGAAGCCCGCGAGCCTGACGCCGATCGGAGCCCTCGTGATCGCCGAGGTCCTGGCGGAGACGGACCTGCCGAAGGGGGCCTTCTCGGTCCTGCCCTGCTCGCGAGACGGCGCGGCCCGCCTGACCGAGGACGATCGCCTGAAGCTGCTGTCCTTCACGGGCTCGCCCGCCGTGGGCTGGGACCTGAAGGCGCGAGCGGGCAAGAAGCCGGTCGTGCTGGAGCTCGGGGGCAATGCCGCCGTGATCGTCGACGCGGACAGCGACCTCGCCGATGCCGTGGAGCGGATCGTGTTCGGCGCGTTCTACCAGAGCGGCCAGAGCTGTATCGGAGTCCAGCGGATCCTCGTCCACGCCTCGATCTACGAGGATTTCAAGCGCCGGCTGGTCGCGGCCACGGCGGAGCTGCGAATGGGAGATCCGAAGGACGAGGCCACGTTCATCGGCCCGATGATCTCCGAGAAGGAGGCGAGTCGCCTGCATGGCTGGATCGAGTCGGCCGTCTCGGCCGGCGCGCGACTGCTCTGCGGCGGCCATCGCGAAGGGGCGATGCTGGAGGCGACGCTGCTCGAGAACGTCGACCCCGAGCAGGACGTGGTCTGTCAGGAGGCCTTCGGGCCCGTGGCGATCCTCTCGGCCTTCGACGATTTCGACGAGGCTCTCGCTGCGGTCAACGACTCCGTCTTCGGGCTGCAGGCGGGGATCTTCACCCGCGATCTCTACAAGGCCCAGGCGGCCTGGGACCGGCTCGAGGTCGGCGGAGTGGTGATCGGGGACGTCCCCTCCTGGCGCGTCGATCACATGCCCTACGGTGGGGTCAAGGAGAGCGGGCTCGGCCGCGAAGGCATCCGTTTCGCGATCGAGGACATGACGGAGATCCGCTTGCTGGTGATCCGTACGCCCGGCACGGACTGATCCCGGCGCGCCGGCGTGCCGGCTCCGTTCCGGGTCGGCCTTGGCCGCTCCCGGCGGCTCCCGGCGGCTCCCGGCCAGCCGCCCGCGAGCTGCGATCAGCCCGCGATCCGGCCGCGCGTGCGGCAGCGACCCGGTCTGCGATGAACGAGACGGATGAAGCCTGCCAGCAGGAAGGGCTCGATCCCGATGAGCCCACAGCTCGATCCGCCGCCCCCGCTCGAGCTCCCTCCGGCGGATCCTGCGGAGTCGGGGGTCGCTGAGCCCGAGGCGACCGGCGCAGAGGTCGATTCGGCCATCGAAGAGAGCAGCGCGCGGGCCGCCTCGACCTCGACCCGGGGCGTCGTGAAGCCGTTTCGAGGGTCGAGCACGGGCACGCCCGTGAGTGCGAGGATGTTCTCGAGCTCCGTGACGGAGGCGGCCGGAGCCATCCCACGGAGGACGGCCAGGGCCCCGGCGACATGCGGAGTCGCCATCGACGTGCCCGTCGTCACCAGGGTTCCGCCCCCTTTGCGAGCGGACTCGATGCTCTCGCCGGGCGCGAGGATCGAGAGGAAGCTCGCGGAGTTCGAGAAGGGCGACACGGAGTCGGCGCTCGAGCTCGAGCCGACCGAGATCGCGTTCGAGAGGCAGGCCGGGGAGGCCAGCGCGTCTGGAGTGTACTCGTTGCCCGCCGCGGCCACCGTGAGGACCCCCGCCTCCCGGAGCCGCTCGATGGCGCTTCTCTGGGAGGCAGCCGCCTGGTCGCAGGCCTCCTCGGAGTCGTGGAGCGTGCCTCCGAAGGAGAGGTTCACGACGGCGATGTCGTAGAACTCGGTCAGCGAGAGCACGTGCTGGAGGCCGGCGAGGATGTCCGAGGAGTAGGCTCCGGGGGCTCCCTGCACGTTGCTGAAGACCTGGATCGAGATCAGTGAGGCCTCGGGGGCGACTCCGACGAGGCCCCCATCCGGGTCGTTTCCGACCGCGATGCCCGCGACCTGGGTTCCGTGACTACAGCCGTAGGCGCAGGCGACGCCGGCGCCCGGACCGAACATCTCGCGTCGTCCATTCGGACAGTCGCGGGTGAGGGAGAAGCAGGCCTCGTCGAGGAGCCGATCCGAGAGCATCGGGTGGCTCGGGTCGATGCCCGTGTCGAGGATCGCGATCGCCGTGCCGGCGCCCGCCGCGCCCGCTGCATGGGCCCGGTCGGCGCCGATCCGTCGGACGCTCTCGGCGAGGCTCGGACGATGGACGGCGTCGAGCTCGATGTGTCGGATCCCTTCGGCCTCGATCAGATGGAGCAGGGCCTGGGGACCGACTCGCACGGCGCCGTGATCGAGGAGCGGGAAGAGGCGCAGAGCCTCCCATCTCGCCTCGGTGCTTCGACCCGACAGCAGCGTCGCCATCGCCTCCTCGGAGCTCGCCGCGGGCGGGCTCGCCTCGGCGACCTCGAAGACGATGCCCACGCGGCGCTCCGTCGCGGCGGTCTCGATGACCGCCGGCGAGACGAAGAGCGAGCGCGAGTCCCGCGCCCGCTCGACGGCCCGACCGAGAGCCTGACGGATGACCGGCTCGGGCGCGTCGTCGAGGTCCCGATCGGCGGGCTCCGGGGCGGCGATCGGCGCGGTGCCTCCCAGGAGATCCGGGCGATCCCGAAGCGCTCGGGGGGGCTCTCCGGACGCGGCCTCGCTCGACGGGGGCCGCACTGTGCGAGGCTCGCCGCGAGAGCCGGAGTCGGAGGTCGGGGCCGACTCGGACGCCTCGCCCGGCGCCCGGCTTCCGGTGCCCGCCGCGGGGGCGGCCTTGCCAGCGGCCAGGGCGGGAGGCGTGTCTCCGATCGGGAAGGACGAGGCGTGGAGCGCCAGCCAGAGTGCCCCGGTCACGGCCAGGAGCAACAGGATCTTGGCCGTGCCGCGCATGGGTGCTCCCTGGGGGATGAGAGCCCTCCTCACCTCGTGGGGGCCCTCTCGCTATGCCGAGGGAGATCGGCCTCAGGGCCGGAGACCTTGATGAAAATTGTGATCCAGAACACAGGACGCCGGCCTGTTGCGTCTCTGTGGAGTCCCCGAGCCAGGTCCGTCGGGGGAACGCCCCATCAAGAAAGCGTCAGATCCTTCCGTAGGGCGAGGGGACGGGTGAGGACGGGTGGGAGAAAGAGGAGGCGAGATGGCCGCGGGACTCGACGATCTCGACGCAGAGGGTCTGGGGGCGATCTCGAGCGATCGCTTCACGGAGGCTGCGCGCCGGGGCGGGCTCGCCCTGGTCGAGACCGATCCCGCGCAGGAGCGTTGGGTGACGCCGCTCCTCCGGGCCATCCAGAGAAAACGTCTACGACTGCCCTCCCTGTCTCCGACCGTGCACCGCGTGATCCGGTTGATCGAGTCGGCCGAGGTCGATCTCGACGAGCTGGCGGAGGCCGTGGGTGGTGACCCCGCCCTCGCGACGCGGATCATGGGGGTGGCCAACAGCTCCTATTTCCGGGGCGCCACCTCGGTTCCGAACGTGCGAGAGGCGTTGATGCGGATGGGCGTCCGGGAGGCCCGGACGATCGTCGTGGTGGTCGCGCTGCGCTCGACCGTCCTGCGCTCCCCCGGTCTGGGGGCATCCGCGAGCGCCATCTGGAAGCACTCGCTGCTCACCGCGACCGCGACCCAGGAGATCACCCGCGAGCTTCCGTCGTGGGAGAGCTCGGGCTTCCTGGCCGGACTCGTCCACGACCTCGGACAGCTCGTCGTGCTCGCCTTCGTCTCCGAGCTACCCGCCTGGCAGGAGGATGGAGAGGCGCCGGATCCGGAGACCGTGGCGGCCCTCTCCGACGCCACGCACGCGGCGCTCGGCGCACTGGTCCTGGCCTCCTGGGGCTTTCCGGAGGATTTCTGCGAGGCCATCCTCGGCCATCACGAGCCTGCGACGGTGGAGGGGCGGGCCGGTGAGCTCGCTCGAGCGGTCTCGCTCGCGCAGGGGATCGCCAGTCAGATCGAGCAGGGCTGGCCCGGCGACCCCGCGGAGCTCGACGCCGCGCTCGCAGAGGCGGGCGAGTCCCTCGGACTCGATCGGGATCGGCTCACGGACATCGCGAACGAGGCCGAATCGAGCTTCGCGGCGCTCGAGAAGCTCGGCTAGCCGCCCGACGGGCGACTCGGAGAACGGGCGGCCCGGGCGACCGACGGCTCGCGCGCCCACCGCCCACCGCCCGCCGGAGCGCCTCAGGCCAGGGCCGCCGCGGCGTGGGCCACGTGATCCGCCATGAAGGTGGCGATGAAGTAGTAGCTGTGGTCGTAGCCGTCCTGCATGCGGAGCTCGAGCTTCTGGCCCGAGGCCCCGCATGCCTGCTCGAAGAGCGTCGGCTTGAGCTGCTCCTCGAGGAAGACGTCGGCCGTACCCTGATCGATCAGGATCTTCTCGGGGTGCTGGGCCGTCTCGACGAGCAGGGAGGCATCCCAGGCCGCCCAACGCGTCCGATCCGGACCGAGGTAGGCGCCGAAGGCGCGCTCGCCCCAGGGACATCGCGTCGGCGACACGATCGGCGCGAACGCCGAGATCGAGGCATAGCGATCGCGATGGCGGAGCCCGATCACGAGCGCGCCATGACCGCCCATGGAGTGTCCGGTGATCGAGGCCCGAGCGACGTCGATCGGCTGGCTCTCTCCGACGCATCGGGGGAGCTCCTCGGACACGTACTCGTGCATGCGGTAGTGGTCGTTCCAGGGAGGCTCCGTCGCGTCGACGTAGAAGCCGGCCCCGCTCCCGAAGTCCCAGTCCTCGTGCTCTCCGGGCAGGTCGAGACCACGGGGGCTGGTGTCGGGCGCGACGAGAGCGATTCCGTGCTCGGCCGCGGACCGCTGCGCACCGGCCTTCACGGTGAAGTTCTCCTCCGTACAGGTCAGCCCCGAGAGGAAGTAGAGGACCGGGACGGGTCTCGAGTCGGCTGCCGGGGGGAGGTAGATCGAGACCTGCATCGGAGTTCCCGTGGCCTCCGAATCGTGACGCACGATCCGCTGGCGTCCCCCGAAGCATTTCGTCTCACTCAGGATTTCCATTCGCCTCGCTCCTCGTCGGCCGTCGGGAGACGGTCTCGACTCGATGGGGGACGTCTCGGGCGGTCGTTCCGCGCCCGGTCTCGAGAGCGACCGATCCGATCCAATCGGGTCGCTGTGCCTGGCTGCCTGCGCGCGGGTTTAGCTTCCGGACCCTGGAGCGTCCAGGGACGCGAGGGGCCATCCGGGATCCGGAGGGCTCGGTCCCGATCCTGGAATCGGTGGGGGATCGATTGGAAAGCCACGAAGGCCCGGAGTAGTCTTCGGCCGTGTCGAACTCCCGAGCGGCCCACCTCGTCGCGCTGATGGCCTATCTCGCCGCGGCCTTTCTTCCGTGTCCGCCCGCGCGGATCCCGCCGCCGGATTCGGAGCCGGTCCCGATCCATGCGGCCGCGCCGCACTCCGCGCATGCCCCCGCTCCCCACGCCGCCTCGCCTTCGGCCCACGAGCATGGGCGAGCAGATCGGAAGAGCACACGTCTGAA
>CAYXLY010000261.1:0-6591 GCA_964466005.1 uncultured Spirochaetaceae bacterium
TACACGTACTGACACACTCTTTCCCTACACGACGCTCTTCCGATCTACGATCCGGCTCCCGTGCACGCTCTTCCGTGTCATGCCGTCGACGATAGCGGGGATTGCGTGGGGAGGACCTCGAATGGCAGCTCGGGGAGCGGCTCGTCAGGGCAAGACCTCGAGTCGCAGCCGACCGAGTCTCGAGAAATGCAGGAAATCGTCATCGCGCGTGATGAGTCGGACTTCGTGGTCGATGCACGATTGCGCGATCAGGGTTTCGGCAAGCCTCGCTCGACGTCGCTGCGCGATGAGCTTCGCGCGCAGTCGCCCAGCTCGATCCCGTTGGCCCTCATGGGCTTCGAGTCGCGGAAGCGCGCAGAACATCGCGGCCAGGGGTCTGGGCAGCTTGGGGTCGCTGAGAAGCTCGGTCAGCACGACCGGCGGAAGACGAGCCTGATGATCCGCCAACGCACTCTCGACCAGCGCGGTGTCGTCGCCCGAGGGCTCGGCGTCCGAAAAAATGCGATCCAGGAGCTGCTGTCGATGGCGATCATCGGCCTTCGCGCAGTTGCTCGAGATCGATGCCGAGTCGCACCTTTCCGCGCAGCTTCCGAAGCTCGTCGCACGCTCGACCCACTGCGACGAGCTCGAGGCCTCGCCGGACGGCACCGGTGATTCCCTCGCTCCCTGGTTGGCTAGAGGCCATCTCATAAACCCCTCGGTCGCGATGCACGCGTCTTCGACCCGATCTCTACGTTGCGAAACCTTGGAGTAGCTACGGCTACGCCTGCGATTTCGCGCCTTGATCTCGGGTCGAATCCACGCACCTCGCTCGGTCGGGGTTTATGAGATGGCCTCTAGCCCGATCGGTCGCGCTTCAGCTGAGGCACGGCCTTCACCCGGTGGTGGCCATCCTCCAGGTCCACGTCCTCGATGCTCCGGAATGCGAAGGTCAGACGATCGACGCACTCCTGGTATTTCTGGAGGATTTCGCCCTCGTCCTGACCCCCGACGTGGAGATAGGCGAGCTCGTAGCTGTAGCTCTCCTGGTAGGGGAGGTCGGAGAGCCGGGTCCCGACCTCGACACCGACCTGGACCCGGACGCCGGGGATCGTCTCCTCGATGGAGCGGATCTCCTCCTCGCTGGGGACGGCGGTCACGATCGCGTCCTCGAGAACGGTCCGGTAGAAGAGCTTGGCAGCGCAGGGGTATCCGGTCCGCGCGCGCGCCGCCGGCGTCTCGCCGACGGCGATGCTCACCATCTCCGCGAAGTTCGGGGCTCCGTCCACGAGCTCGAAGAGCATGGCGTGAGACTGGGAGATCCGGGGATTCACCTCCACGATCCAGCAGTCGTCGTTCTCCTCGTCGTAGAAGAACTCGATGTTGAAGGTGCCCTCGTCGTAGCCCACGTGCTCGAGCACGGCCCGGCTGGCGTCCTCCATCCGGGTCGTGAGATCCCGAGAGAGACCGGACGGATACTGATAGCGTGAGAAGGTCGATTCGTTGGTGTGTCGGATGGAGTCCACGATGCCGTGGATCTGCACCTCGCCCCGATGCACGAAGCCCTCGAGCGTCGCCTGCTCTCCCCCGATCAGGCCTTCTGCGATGCAGTATTGCCCGCCCCATCGAGCGAGGTCTTCGGGCAGCTCGGCATGGCGCAGCGTCTCCGAGAAGGGCTCCCCGTAGACATGGATGCCTTCTCGCGTCTCCTGGAGGGCATGTCGAAAATCCTCCTCGTTCGCGATCCGGAAGCCCAGCATCGAGGAGGCGCTCTTGATCGGCTTCAGCCAGAAGGGGAACTCCAGCTGGAGCTTCTCCAGCGCGTCGTCGTCGAAGGGATCGACCCGCTCGAAGGGCGGGACGAGGTCCGGAACGACCTCCCGCTGGACCCGTCTCGCCCAGAGCTTGTGCTCGCAACGCAGGACGGCCTCGAGGCTGGGGCCGGGAAGGCCGCGCCGCGCCGCCAGGAGCGCGGCCAGGCAGGTGGCCGGGAAGTCCCAGAAGGCGATGATGCCATCGACCCGGGGCGCCGCATCGAGCGTCTCCTCCGCCTCGCGAAGCAGACGATCGAATGAATGCGGCTCGGTCGTGAGGATGTCCTCGTAGCGCAGCAGCGGATGGAAGTCGTAGCGGTCCCGATCGGGGAGGTCGTCGAGGCGTGCGAATGTGAACTCACTCGGCCCGATCACGTGGACATGTCGCTCGTCGTCGCCGGCACTCTGGTCTCGATCGGAAGGCATGTCCTGCTTTGAAGGAGCAAGTCGCATGCCACCTTGCCTCGTACGCCGTTCGCGTCTCCCGCACGAGGCGCTGCCCAGCGAGGACCCCTTCTACAAAATGCGACCGGCGAGCGATCGGGGGAGGCCGATGGGGAGACGGGGCCCGCCGGGCCGGGATCGGCATGGACCCGGCTTGGACCCGACATGAAATGGCTCGACGGCGATTCCGCCCGGCGACGGCTCGTTTCGACCCGTCACCGCTTCGATCATTGTATATTGACCCGAGTGCCGCTCGACCTTCCCCTCTCCCAGCTGTCACGACTCGCCCTGCCGGCGCTGTACACCCTCTTCTTCTGGTGGTTCAGCACGGGATTGATCCTGCATCTCGACGGCCTGCCCGCGCGCACGTTTCGCTGGAGCCTCCTCGGCGCGACCGCACTGGGCGTGCTCTCCCTCGTGGGATTGTGGGAGAGCCGCACGGATCCGAGCGTCTTCGGCGCCTATCTCGCCTTCTCCTGCAGCCTGCTGGTCTGGGGTTGGAACGAGATCGCGTTCCTGATGGGATATCTCACGGGGCCCCGCCGATCCGCGTGTCCCCCGGATTGTCGAGGCTGGCCCCATTTCAGGCATGCGGTCGAGGCCATCCTCTACCACGAGCTGGCGCTCCTGCTCTCCGCGCTCCTCATCGTCACCGTCACCTGGGGAGGACCGAACCAGATCGGCACCTGGACCTTCATGGTGCTCTGGGGCATGCGCATCAGCACGAAGCTGAACGTCTTCCTGGGCGTTCCGAACCTGACCGTCGAGTTCCTTCCCGAAGGCCTCCGCTATCTCCAGAGCTTCTTCTCCAAGAAGCCGATGAACGGCCTCTTCCCCTTCTCCATCACGATCTCGACGACGATCACCCTGCTGCTGCTGCAGAGCGCGGTCGCGGCGGAGACGGGGCCCACCGGGGCCGCCGGATTGGGATTCCTGACCACGCTCATGGCGTTGGCGGTGCTGGAGCACTGGCTGCTCGTGGTCCCGCTGCCCGCTGCCTCTCTCTGGAGCTGGGGGCTCCGCTCACGGCAGGGCCGCGAGGAGCCGGAGCGCGTCGACCCGGCCTCCGCGCGAGTCGCTCCCCGGCCGGAGGAGGCCAGGCTTCGCTGAGGCGGCGGCGCGTCCCGGCGGCGCGGTCAGTCGACCGCGGATCGACCCCCGCTCTCGGGCGCGCTGTCTGGAGTGCTCTGCGGAGCGCTCTCCGGAGCGATCGCCGCCGCGAGCCGGGTGGCCTCCTCCGCATGCATCGTGTCGGCGAGGGAGGGATAATCCTCGAGCATGCTGACGCCCATCAGCGGCTTCGCGATGCCCTGATGGCAGGTCGCACAGCTCAGCTTGAACACGTCTCCCTGCGGTCCCTTGCGGTGGGCCGGAAAGACGTCTGCCAGCGGCTCGAGGTAGGTCTGGTTCAGATGGCGCGCCATCCGGATGCCGTTCCACGCCGTCACGCGCGGCGGCGAGCTGGCCTCCCACGACCGCAGGGCCCGACTGTTGTGGCAGTAGGTGCAGTTCACCCCGAGCGAGGTCGAGATGTGCATCATGAAGCCGTAGGTCCACTCGGCCTGCTTGATCGAGCGGCGATTCGAGGCGGGCAGGGCGGTGGATGATTGCACCCGGATATCCCGCGACTCGAGCAGGAAGGGCGAGAAGGGGTCGGCAGGCAGGGACGTGAGCCCCACCTGGCTCGCCGGGGCGTTCTGACCCGCCTTGCCTCCCACGATCCCCTGGCCTCCACCGTCCCCGACGCCCGCGACCCAGTAGTTGGCGGGCACCGGCATGCCTCGATGACAGGTGTAACAGGTCACGCCGGTCTCCCCGACGTGACTCTTCCACTCGCGGTTGATCTCCATCGTCATCTGGATCATCCGCCGCGCCACATGCTTCGTATAGGGCCCCTCGGTGGCGAAGTTGCCGCCCGCGTGACAGTAGGTACAGCCCTGCTCCGGGGAGACCCAGGCCGTGATGGCCGACATGAGCCTCGCGAAGCGGGCGGACTCCACGTCTCCCAGGACCTTCACGTTCTCGAAGATCATGGAGGCGGGAGGCGAGCCCTCGCCGGGCGGAGGCAGGGGCTCGGGGATCCGATTCGCGACCGCCGCGGGCTGCTCGAGCCGAGGGTTGGTCACGCTCTCGATCGCGACGCCCCGATAGCCGCGCTGCTCGGTCTCCATCGGTGGCCGCTCGCATCCGACCAAGCAGGAGAGGAGGGCTCCGAGCAGGACGAGGAGAGAGCCGTTCGATCTGGTCTTCATGGGAGCACACCCGCTGAGGCCGCCGGATCCACCACCGGCGGGAACATCTGTGGATACGAGGGGGCGAGGCCGTGCTTCACGCCCCAGAGAAACCAGTTGTCGACCACGGTGCCGGTCAGGAGGATCCCGATTCCGCCGGTCAGCGGACAGAGGACGGCGAACCACCAGGCCCAGCGATGGATCGACTCCATGGAGGCGCCGAAGCCCATCGTCCAGCGCCAGAAGAGGGTGGCGCGCTCCGCGGCCGTGCCTCGATTCGTGACCTGCTCGAGCTCGCGGTCGCCTCCGAATCGACTCACGGCCAGGATCGTGGCGCCGTGCATGGCGAAGAGCAGGGTCGAGCCGTACAGGAAGACGATCGAGAGCATGTGGAAGGGGTTGTAGAAGAGATTGCCGTACCGGATGGAGAAGGCCGCCGTCCAATCCAGATGCGGGAAGATTCCGAAGGGCACCGCCTCCCCCCAGCTGCCCATCAGGAGCGGCCGGATGAACCCGAGCACCAGATAGAGCCAGATCGCCGCGGCGAAGGCCCAGGCCACGTGCGTGCCGAGGCCGAGTGCCCGAGCCCGTTGGTACATCCGCATCCACCACAGCAGGATCGCCGCCGTCAGGAAGAACCCGGCCATCAGCCACCAGCCCCCCTGGTCGAGCGGCGGGAGGCTGAGCCCGTAGGCGGGCGGCGGAGGCTCGAGCGCGAGCCAGGGCAGCTGTCGGATGAACTCGATCGGGTTCCAATCGACCGAGGCCCACATGTTCAGCCCGATGATCTCGATCGCGATGAAGCCGCAGAGGATCGACGCGAGCCCGGCCCAGCCCAGATAGAAGGGGCCGATCTGGAACTCGCCGATCAACCCGAGCAGATAGGAGGCTCGGCTCTCGCCGCGACGCGGCCAGCTCCCTTCGGGCAGCGGCAACGCCTCGTGCATCGGGCCGCGAACCTGTACGCGCGTGAAGAGGTTCTGGTATTCAGCCATGTCGATTCCCGTGCCTCATTGCCAGATCGGAAGATTGAGCCACCAGCCCCACCACTCCGGCCAGCCACGAGACCAGAAGGGGCCACTGATGACGATGCAGATCGCGCTGAACACGCCCGCCGAGATTGCCAGGAAGAAGCCGAGCCGATGGATGCCGAGGGCGCCGATCGAGTAGCCGATCGTGTCCCGGAAGAAGGTCGCTTCGTGCTCGGCCGTCTTCACGGGCTCTCCCTTCTTCGGGTTCGCCACGGAGAGGATCATCGAGCCGTGCAGGGAGAGCGCCAGCGTCGTCGTGAAGAAGAAGGTCACCGCGAGCATGTGCGCCGGGTTGTAGTGGAAGTGGAGGAACTGGTATCCGACGTTCGAGACCCAATCGAGATGGCTGAGGATTCCATAGGGAAACCCATGACCCCAGGCGCCCAGGAGCAGCGGTCGGATCACGACGAGCGTCACGTAGGCGAAGATCGCCGCTCCGTAGGCGAAAGGAACGTGGAGCCCCATCCCGAGCTTGCGCGCGATCTCGACCTGACGGAGCGCCCAGGACACGAACGCCCCGATCGCGCAGATCGTGATGACCTGCCAGAGTCCGCCTTGCTGGAGCGGGGCCAGAGCGAGTCCATGGCTGAGGTCCGGCGGCGCGATGTTGATCTGCCAGACGTTCCAGGTCGGCCCCAGCGCAGCCCCCCAGAGGATGAGCAGCGTGCCCACCAGGGTGAAGAAGATCGTCGTCACTCCGAAGAAGCCGACGTAGAAAGGGCCTACCCAGAAATCGAACAGATTCCCGCCGACGAGGGTCCCGCCCCGGATCCGATATTTCCTCTCGAAGCTGAGCATGGCCATGAAATCCACCTCTGACGTGGAGCCGACGATCGCCATCGGCTCCTTCTGATGGCGACCCGCAGCGAACGGAGCGTGGCGCGAGGCCCGGCCCGTCCGCTGCGGGCGGCAATCGTCCCTACTTGCCGGGCATCGCCGACATCTGCCCCGCGCGGCTCGCTTCGCCGGGCCCTTCGAGCCAGTTGAAGCGATCGGTGCTGAGAAGAATGAAGTGGATCACGATGGCCAGCGTGAACAGGAACGTGAACAGCGCAACGAGGGTTCTTCTCGGATCGAAGAGAAGCCAGATTC
>CAYXLY010000262.1:0-6588 GCA_964466005.1 uncultured Spirochaetaceae bacterium
GAGCGCGAGATGCCACTCGAAGTTGTCGCTCTCGGCCTGGATCGAATCGAAGTCCTCGATGTAGAAGGCCTCTCGCAGGCTCCGGGCGCCATACCAGAAGCTGACCTTCCGCTTGGTATGGAGGCGCTTGAACTGGTCGAAGATGTGCGAGCGCATGGGGGCCATGCCCGCACCGCCGCCGATGAAGATCATCTCGTTGTCCGTGTCCTTCGCGAAGAACTCGCCGAAGGGACCCGAGATGGTGACCTCGTCTCCGGGCTTCAGGCTGAAGATGTACGACGACATCTGGCCCGGCGGCACGTCGGGCATGCGCGGAGGCGGCGAGGCGATCCGCACGTTCAGCATGATGATGCCCGCTTCCTCCGGATAGTTCGCCATGGAGTACGCACGGTTGATCGTCTCGTCGACCTTCGAGACGTAGCGCCAGACGTCGAAATGATCCCAGTCGCCCCGGTACTCTTCCGAGACTTCGAAGTCCTTGTAGGCGACCTCGTGGGGCGGGCACTCGATCTGGATGTAGCCGCCGGCGCGGAAGGGGACGGCCTCTCCCTCGGGAAGCTCGAGGACGAGCTCCTTGATGAAGGTGGCCACGTTGTCGTTCGATCGGACCTTGCACTTCCAGCGCTTGACCTCGAAGACCTCGGCCGGGATCTCGATCTCCATGTCCTGCTTGACCTTGACCTGGCAGGAGAGCCGGCAGCCCTCGCGAGCGTCGCCTCGATTGATGTGGCCGGTCTCGGTGGGGAGGATCGATCCGCCTCCCTCGAGCACGGTCACCCGGCAGACGCCGCAGGTCCCCTGACCGCCGCAGGCGGACGGGATGAAGATCTGGTTGTCCGCGAGGGTGTTGAGCAGGTTCGAGCCCGCGGACGTCTTGATGGCCTTCTCGGGATCCCCGTTGATCAGGATCTCGACCTCGCCCGTCTGGACGAGCTGGGCACGCGCGACCATCAGGATCAGCACGAGCGCCAGGATGACGATCGTGAAGCCCGCAACGCCGAAGAGGATGGTTTCGATCATCTGAGAGAGCTCCCGGACCGGTTCGAGGCGTCAGCGGCGGAGGCGCCGCCTCATTCAGAGCTGGATGCCGGCGAAGGCCATGAAGCCGACCGACATCAGACCGACGGTGATGAACGTGATGCCCAGCCCTCGCAGGGGGCCGGGGACGTTGCTGTATCGCATCTTCTCGCGGATGGCGGCGAGCGCCACGACCGCCAGGGCCCAGCCGACTCCGGAGCCCGCGCCGAAGACCGTCGCCTCGCCGAAGGTGTAGTCCCGCTCCTGCATGAAGAGCGAGGCACCCAGGATCGCGCAGTTCACCGCGATCAGCGGGAGGAAGACGCCGAGCGCGTTGTAGAGCTCGGGCGAATAGCGATCCAGCGTCATCTCGACGATCTGCACGGCGGCGGCGATCGTGCCGATCAGCGTCAGGAAGCTGAGGAAGCCGAGATCCACGCCGCCGAGGCCGGCCCACTCGAGCGCGCCCGGCTTCAGCAGCAGGACGTTCAGCACCTGGTTCAGCGGGACGGTGACGCCCAGCACGAAGATGACGGCGAAGCCGAGTCCGATCGCGGTCTCGACCTTCTTGGAGACGGCCAGGAAAGAGCACATCCCCAGGAAGAAGGCCAGGGCCATGTTCTCAACGAAGATTGCCTTCGTTGCTAAGCTCAAGTAGTGCTCCAACGGAGTACTCCTCTTCGATTTGTTCGGGCTTCCAGGACCGGACGGCCCAGATGAAGCAGCCGATGAGGAAGAATGCGGCCGGTGCCAGGAGCATCAGCCCGTTCGGGACGTACCAGCCGCCGTTGTTGACGGTCTCCATGATCGTGTATCCGAAGAGCGATCCCGATCCCAGGAGCTCGCGGAAGAACGCGACGGCCAGCAGGACGACCGAGTAGCCGAGCCCGTTTCCCACGCCGTCGATGAAGGACAGGGCGGGCGGGTTCTGCATCGCGAAGGCCTCGGCGCGTCCCATCACGATGCAGTTCGTGATGATGAGGCCCACGAAGACCGAGAGCTGCTTGCTGATGTCGTAGACGAAGGCCTTCAGGACCTGATCGGTGATGATCACGAGCGAGGCGATGATCGTGAGCTGGACGATGATGCGGATGCTCGAGGGGATCCGGTTCCGGATCAGGGAGACCGACAGATTGGAGAAGGCGGTGACGGCCACCACGGCGGCGCACATCACCAGCGCCGGCTTCATCTGGGTCGTGACCGCGAGCGCCGAGCAGATCCCGAGCACCTGCAGGGCGATCGGGTTGTTGTTGAAGAGCGGATCGATCAGCGCTTCTCGAGTCGTCGTATCGGCCATCGTGCGCCTCCTCTAGATTTCGGCCCGGCTGCGGTGTCTCTCCACGTACGGACCATAGCCGTTCTCACCGAGCCAGAACTGGACCAACGCGGTCACGCCGCGGCTCGTCAACGTCGCTCCGGACAGCCCGTCGACCTGATGCGGATCCTCCGAGGGCGGCCCGGCCGAGCCCTTCTTGACCCGCAGGACGGGGTTGCCGCGATCGTCGAAGACCTTGCGACCCGGCCAGAGCGCCTTCCAGCGGGGATTGTCCACCTCGCCGCCCAGGCCCGGCGTCTCCCCGTGGTCGTAGAAGGTGATGCCCACGACGGTGTTCGCGTCGGGAGCGAGCGCGATGTAGCCGTAGAGCGTCGACCAGAGGCCCTTGCCCTCGATCGGGAAGATCATCGCCTCGAGCCGCCCGTCCTCGACGATCTCGAAGACCAGCCCATGCTCGGGCACCCGCTGGACCTTCGCGGCGTTGCGCGGCGCGGGCTCGCTCCGATCGGGGTCCGACATGGCGGCCTGCTGGTCGAAGCCCGCCGGGTCGATTCCGGGGACGAGCTCTCCGCTGTCGAGCTCGATCACCTTCGGCCGCACGTTCTCGTCGAAGATCCGGGCGACCTCCTGCGTCGAGAGGCTCTGGCCTTCCTCGATCAGGCCGGCGACCGTGAGGACCTTCTTCTGCCGGTCGAGGACGATGTTGGCCTCCTGGAGCGGCTTGAGGGTCACCGCGGACCCCGAGACGAGGAGTGCGCAGACGAGGCATACGGCGATCGCGAAGCCGACGATGTAGCCCGTACTATGCTGCATAGCGTGCTTCCCTCCGGCGGACGTTCGCCTGGACGAAGAAGTGATCGATCAGCGGCGCGAACATGTTCATGAACAGGATCGCGAGCATCATGCCCTCGGGATAGGCCGGGTTGACCACGCGGATCAGGACCACCAGCACGCCGATCGCCGTTCCGTAGACCAGCTTGCCCGGGTTCGTGAACGCCGAGGAGACGGGATCCGTCGCCATGAAGACGAGCCCGAAGGCCCAGCCGCCGAGCACCGCGTGCCAGTACCAGGGCACCCCGAACATCGGGTTGGTCTCGGATCCGACGACGTTCAGGAATCCCGCCATGACGATCGTGCCGAAGAGCACGCCCGCCATCGTGCGCCAGGACCCGATTCCGGTCCAGATCAGCAGGACGGCTCCGATCAGGCAGGCGAGAGCCGAGGTCTCGCCCATCGAGCCGGGCACGAAGCCGAGGAAGGCGTCCATCCAGCTCGCGTTGGCGAGCGCCATCTCTCCGGAGACGGCCGCTTGGGCGAGCCAGGTCGCCCCGGTGAAGGAGTCGACGCCCGCGAAGTCGGCGGCAATCCAGGCGGGGTCCCCGCTGAGCGCGGCGGGATAGGCGAAGAAGAGGAAGGCTCGCGTCGTCAGCGCCGGGTTCAGGAAGTTCATGCCCGTTCCGCCGAAGATCTCCTTGGCGAAGACGATCCCGAAGGCGGTTCCGACGACCACCATCCAGATCGGGATCGTGGGCGGAAGGATCAGCGGGATCAGCATGCCGGTCACGAGGAATCCCTCGTTGATCTCGTGCTTCCGGATCATCGCGACCAGCGGCTCGATGATGCCTCCGGTCGCCATCGCGGCGATCACGACCGGGACGTAGTGGAGCGCGCCGTAGAGGACGCAGGAGATCGGGTTCTTGAAGTCGAAGGGAATGCCGGTCGACTCGAAGAGCCAGGCCTGCCAGCTGTCGATCGGGACGGCGCCGTTGGCGATTGCGAGATGCGCCTGGTAGCCGGTGTTGTACATGGCCATCAGGATGCAGGGCACCAGTGCGATCACCACGGTGATCATCAGGCGCTTGTTGTCGAGCCCGTCCCGCACATGGGACGCCGTGCGGGTCACCTCGCCCGGCGTGAAGAGGCCGGTGAACTGCGCCTCCCAGAGCGGATAGAAGAACTCGAGCTTCCCGCCCTTCTCGAAGTGGTGCTTGACGTTGAGGTGCAAGTCCTTGAGGAACTGCATGGCTCCTCAGCCCTCCTTCTCGATCATCTCGAGGTTCTTCCGGAGCAGTGGCCCGTAGTTGATCTTGCCCGGGCACACGTAGGTGCAGAGTGCGAGGTCCTCCTCGTCCAGCTCGAGGATGCCGAGCTGCTCGGCGCGCTCGGTATCGCCCACGATGAGCGCTCGCAGCAGGAAGGTCGGCATGAGATCCATCGGCATGACCTTCTCGTAGAGCCCGATCGGGACCATCGCTCGTTGGGATCCGTTGGTGCTCGTGGTGAAGCGATAGCGTCGGGGCTGGAAGAGCTTCGAGAGGTAGATCCCCGTGACGGAGAATAGATTCGTGCCCGGCGAGAGCCAGCCGAGGAAGACGTGCTCCCGCTCCTCCTCGAGGAGCGAGATCTGGCGATCGAATCGACCCATGAAGTCGAAGGCATCGCCGTGGCTGCGCTTTCCCGAGAGGACGGAGCCGGAGATCGACCGGATCTCCTTCTCCTCGCAGGCGGCGAGATCCGCGGCGATCGTCTCGCTCACGCAGGCGCCCACGCGGGAGAGCTCGAGCCGCGGGTCCTCGACGACCGGCCCGGCGATCGCGATCACCCGCGAGACGTCGAGTCGGCCGGTGCGGGCGAGATGTCCGACGGCGGCGACGTCCGCGTAGCCGACATGCCAGACCGTCCGCGCTCGGCCCGCGGGCAGCAGCGTGTGGATGTGCACGCCGACCGTGCCCGAGGGATGCGGTCCCGTGAAGCGCTCGACGCGCACGTTCTCGGGCGCCTTGTCGCCGATCTCCGAGTGCTCGCCCACGCAGAGGAACGTCGGACCGTCGCAGAGCTTCGAGATCAGGCTCGTACCGAGACGGAAATCCTCCATGCGGTCGGCGAGCGCCACCTCCGGCAGCGGTGCGAGAGGATGGGTGTCGGTCGCCGTGATGAAGATCCCGGCCGGCTCGGTCTGCGGGGAGGGGACCTTGCTGTAGGGGCGTTGGCGGAGCGCGGTCCAGAGACCGGACTCGACGAGCAGCTCGCGGATCTGATCGCGCGAGAGCGACTCCGGTGCCGCCCCCGTGTAGCTCTCGAACGACGCGATTTCGTCTTCGGCGGGATCGCCCTGGCGCTCGCCGTCCGAGAGATCGATCACGATGGACTGGAGCGCCCGCTTCTCACCCCGGTGAATGGCGATGACGCGCCCCGCGCCGGGAGCGGTATGGAAGACGCCGGGCTGCTTGCGGTCCTCGAAGAGCACCTGGCCGCGCTTCACGGTCTGGCCTTCCTCGACGTGCATGCGCGGCTTCATCCCGGGGAAATCGTCGGCCATGACGGCGACGCGAGTGCAGGAAGACGCGTGTCGCACGACCTGAATGGGTTTCCCCGAGATGGGGAGGTCGAGGCCCTTCTCGATCTTGTGCAGTGCCATGGTTGCTCTTGGTCATCGCTGGTCGAGAGCGGGGCTTGCCCGTCTCCACAGCAGCCGGTTTCGACTGAAATCCGCGCGAATCACGCCCCTCGACGCAATCCGTCCCGCCGCTCTTCTGGAAAGGCACTCCCGTTGACCGGGGTGTCGGGGAAGTCAGCGATCTCGAAAGGATTTGGCCATCTGGATCGGCGCGTAGGGTAGAGTCCCACAGGGGTTCTTTCAACCGACCGATCCGAGCATTCGAGGCGGTCGACCTCCTCGACAGGGCCGCGTCGGGAGGGGCTGGCGCGGGGCGGATCCGAGAGGGGATCGGCCGGGACGCGCTTTGGCTTAAGTCCCTATTCCCAGCGATGGTACGATAGGAAGAGCGATCGCGGGACGCAACGATTTCCTGCAGTCCGAGCTGCCGACCCGCGGCTCCGGCGATCGACCGAGGAGGTCACGATGAGAGAGCCCAACCCCATTCCGACGGCCCGGGACCTGATGGCCACGAGCCTGCTCACCTTCCGACCGGATCAGAAGATCCTCGAGGCCATGCGGTTGCTCCTCGAGCATGGCGTCTCGGGCGCGCCCGTCGTGGAGGAGGACGGTGCGCTGGCGGGCATCCTGTCCGAGCTCGACTGCCTGCGGATGCTCGCCTCTGACGAGTTCTACGTGGAGTTCGAGGAGGAGGGGGCCGTCGTCGCCGACTTCATGACGCGCGGGGGACGCACGATCTCCCCGGATCTCGGCATCTACGGCATCTCGCACTACTTCCTGACGACGCCGATCCGCCGCCTCCCCGTCGTGCAGGACGGGCGGCTGCTCGGCCAGGTGAGCCGTCGCGACGTGCTGCGCGGAATCGACCAGATGAGTCGAAAGCGCAAGCATCGCAAGC
>CAYXLY010000263.1:0-6552 GCA_964466005.1 uncultured Spirochaetaceae bacterium
CTACGCCTTCATGCCCGTGGCCGCCGGCATCGCGGGACTCTTCTTCGTTCCGATCTTCCGACGCGGAAACGCGATGACGGCCTACGAGTACCTCGAGCACCGCTTCGGTCCCTCGATCCGGGCCTACGGAGCCGTCACGTACATCGCCGCCCAGCTCCTGCGCGTCAGCTTCATCCTCTACCTCGTCGCCCTGATGCTCCACGAATTGACGGGCATCGACGAGGTGACCTGCATCCTCGTCGCCGGTCTCTTCGTGGCCCTCTACACCATCGTGGGTGGCATCGACGCCGTCATCTGGACGGACGTGATCCAGACGGTCGTGCTCGCCTCGGGCAGCCTCCTCTGTCTCGGCATCATCGTCTGGCTGCTCCCGGGCGGTCTGGGCCAGGTCTTCGAGATCGCCTGGGCTCACGACAAGTTCGCGCTGGGCGACCTCGTCGACGGTCGACTCGTGCGGACGAGCTGGGGGCTGGACCTCGGCGAGAAGACCATTCCCCTCATGCTGGTGATGAGCCTGAACTTCTTCCTGACGGAGTTCGTGACGACCCAGCACTACATCCAGCGCTACTGCGCCGCGAGCTCGCTCGGCGAGGCGCGACGGGCGCTCTGGACGACGGTCTGGGTCGGCGTCCCGACCTGGCTCTTCTACATGTTCCTGGGCACCGCGCTCTTCGCCTTCTTCCAGGTCTTTCCCGCACCCGAGGCGACGGCGATGCTCGAGGGACGGGCCAAGCCCGAGGGCATCGTCCCCTTCTTCGTGCTGAGCTACCTGCCCCCCGGCCTCGCAGGCCTGGTCATCGCCGCCGCGCTGGCGGCCGGCATGTCCTCGCTCGACTCCAGCATCAACGCGATCTCGACGGTCTGGATCGTGGATCTCTACCGTCGCCATTGGGTGAAGGAGCGCGAGGATCGGCACTATCTCCGCGTGGCCTGGGGGATCGCGGCCCTGGCCTCGCTCGCCATGCTCGGCGGCGCGATCCTCATGCTGGAGGCTCCCGGACCGAGCCTGCAGGACATCTCGATCCGCCTGACCTCGCTGCTGGGCGGAGGGCTCCTGGGCATCTACCTGATCGGCTTCCTCACCCGTCGAGGCGACGCCCGCGCCGTCTGGGCCGGCATCGCCTGCACGGCGACCTTCACGCTCTGGACGATGGGCGTCTTTCCGGAACGACTCTCCGTGCCCTTCGATCTCTACTACACGGCGGCGCTCGGCAACGTCGTGATGTTCGGCGTGGGCTTCGGAGCATCGTTGCTGCTTCCGCGCGCGAAGCCTCCGAGCCCCGAGCTCTCGCTGGCGGATCCGGGCGAAGCGCGAACGGACGACATGCCGCGAGGCGGAGGGACGCGCCGATGACCGGAAGCTCGAGCGGATCCAGACGGTGGGAGATCGCGATGGCCGTCTTCTGCCTCGCTTCGCTCCTCTTTCTCGTCGCGCGGGACCTGCTCCTGCCCGAGGTCCGGGACGTCGAGGTCTGGCTGGGCCTCGAGGTCCACGGCGCCTGGGCCCGATGGACCGCGCCGCTCCACTGGGCGCTCTTCGCCGCGGGCGCCTGGGCCTTCGCGACCGGCCGCCCCTGGATCTGGCGCGCGTCGGCCGTCTACGCCTGCTATGTCGCACTGAGCCATCTCGTCTGGAACCTGACGAGCCCGTCGGGTGGAGGCTGGCTACCCGGTCTCTGGCAGCTCGCCCTCTTCGCCGCGATCGGCGGGCTGCTCGAGTGGATCGGCCGGCGATCCCGCGACTGATCGTCGCGTCGTCAGGCCCCTCAGCAGAGCAGGACGAGCAGGATCAGGCCCGGAATGATGCCCAGAATGAAGCCGAGGACGATCGCGACGATCTCGGCTCCGGTGTAGTCACAGCCGTCGTCCATGGACGGACTCGTGAAGGTGACCTCCCGCAGCCCCCGGACGATCTCGGATCGGGAGCGGGCCTGCTGCACGCGCGCGTGATAGCGCTCCAGCCGCTCTCCCGCCCGAGCCAGCGATCCGCCCTCGGGAGCCATGCGTCGCAGCTCGGACAGCACCGCGTAGGCCTGACGGCTGTCGACCGTCGCGATCTCCCGCGCCGCGGGGAGCGTCTCCGCCTCGAGGATCCGGGCCTCCAGCGCATCGAGGGCGTCCCGGACTCCGTCGAGGGCGTCGCCCGCGCAGGATCCCGGTCCGGACGCGAGGCGCGGGCCGAAGCCGGCCAGGGGATCCGATCCGAGTCCGATCGCGGGTCCGCCGGCGATGGAGCCCTCGCAGATGGAGCGGGAGTCCGGACTCTCGATGTCCGGAACGACCGGTCGCCTCCCGTCCGACCCAGGCGCCTCCGACCCCGGCGGCAGGGGTGGCAGCGCAGCGAGCGCGAGGCCGGGACCGAGCAGCAGCACCGCCCCGAGCCCACGAGATCCGCGACGACGAAGATGCCGCGCGAGACGACGCAGCGCAGATCCCTCTCCCGCCTTCCTCACGCTTGCGCCTGCAAGCCTCGCTCTCCTCGTCGTCTCCGAAGCCCTTCGCCTCATCCGGGTCTCCATCCGGGTCTCCTCTCGCCCCGCGTCCTGATCCGCTCCGCCGCGTCTGCCGGCGTTCCCGCCCTCTGCGCTGGCGTCCGAGCGCGAGGTCTCCGTCTGGTCGACGGCACTCGCAGCCCTCGTGCACTCGCGCAGTCGCGGCACTCACACTCAGAGAGCAAGTGACATGCCCGCCAGGCTCCGCCTCGTTCCGCGCGCGGATTCGACCGCGCCGACGAGGTCCGGAGCCTCTCCAGCGCCCGGTGCACGGGAAACGACCCGGACACGGGAACCGAACTCTCGGGGCGGATCGCTTTCTTTGTAGAAAGCGCACGAGGCCCTCGCGGCAGCGCTCTGGCGACGCCATCGGCTGCGGGAGGATGGGCGACTCCCTGGCACGGGGAATGCACTCGCAAACCGGGTGGTTCCTCGAAGATGCCTTCGATGCAGCGCTCTCGTCGAAGCTCGCCCGTCGAAGAGCGCTCGGTGCAGAGGGCTCGAAGAGGACAGCGGATGCCCTTTCGATGAGATGTTCTTTCGATGAGGAGGTGATGCCATGCTCTCCTGGGTCCTCACATTCTTCGTTCTCGCGCTCGTCGCGGGCCTGCTCGGCTTCTCGGGCCTGGCGGGCGCCTTCGTCGACATCGCGTGGATCCTGTTCGTCGTCTTCCTGGTCCTGATGGTCGTCTCGGCGATCGCCGGAGCCGTTCGAGGCCGCCCGCCGGTGTAGGATCGCGAGGTTCCTTCGGCGGCCGCGTCAGGTGGAGCAGCAATACGGCATGGAAGAGCTCGCTCGACTCTCGTGGTCGGAGATCCTCGACAACCTGGCCCATCTCGGGATCGCCTTCCTGCTCACCCTGCCGCTGGGCTGGGAGCGCGAGCAGGCGGGGCACGGCCCGGGGATTCGCACGTTCCCCCTGGTCGCCATCGGAAGCTGCGCCTTCCTGCTGATCGGTCGCGCCTATCTCAGCGGCTCGCCGAGCCACGCCCGTCTGCTCTACGGGTTGATGACGGGGCTCGGATTCATCGGCGGGGGGTCGATCCTGAAGACCGCAGAGGACGTCTCGGGTACGGCCACTGCGGCCGGGATCTGGAACACGGGCGCGATCGGCGCGGCGGTGGCCTGGCAGCGCTACGAGATCGCGATCACGCTCGCCGTCGTGAACTTCGTCGTGCTCCACTTCGGGAAGCCCGCGAGGAGCCTCGTCGTCCGGCGCAGCCGGGAGTGGCGAGAACAGGAGAAGTGCGAGGAGCCGGAGCCCGGGAACGAAGAGAGCGAGCGCTGACGTCGAGCGCAGCCGAAGCCGGGGAGGACGACCGGGAGGGACGGGATCCGAGCAGAGGGACGTACGCCCGGAGCCTGCTCCGGACCTGGGAGTCGATCGGCTCGTCGCTCTGCGCTTCGTCCCGGTCCCGTCATTCGCTCCGGTCTTCGGAGCCCCCCTCTCCCGAGTAGTCGAATCCGTCCGCACAACGCGACGTATTTCCCCGATGGCGGCAGACTCCGGCGGCACAGGTGTCGTCGGTGCAGGGGTTGCCGTCGTCGCAGTCGGCATCGAGGCGACAAGGCGGCTCGGACCACCCGCTGACGACGACGTCGTCGATCCGGATCCGCGTCCACTCGTCGAGCATGGTCTTCTTGTCGTTGAAGCCGCCGATCGCCAGCGTATGCGCCCCGGGCGTGAGCGTGCCTTCGCGGGAAGAGAACCGTCGCCAGCCCGTCGACCGGGGCGGGCCGCCGTTGCCGTCTCCGCTCAGCCTCTCCACGTAGTCGATCCCCCGGCCGGGAAGCAGGACCCCATCGAGCGCGACCATGACCTGACTGAGCTCGTCGGACTCGTAGCCCGCGGCCTGGGTCATCTCGAAGCGAAAACGGATGCGCAGATCGTGGACCGGACGCTCGAGCTCGAAGGTTCTCGTCCAGGCCCCGGACATGCCGTGCACCGTCTCCGCGTCGTGATTGCCCAGCACGATCTCGAGCGCGCCGTCCCGGCCGTCGGTCCCCGGCCACCAGGCTCCCGAGGCATGATCCGGAGCGCGAGTTCCCATGAACACGTCCCGGACGAACGCGAAGCCCTCGGTCCCGGACTCGAAGGAAGCCTCGACCCACTCGTCGGCCCCCGCGCCCGTCGCGATCAGACAGGCGCCCGCGATCACGCTGCGGATTCCTCTTCGTCGCATCCATCCGTCTCCCGCGACCGGCTCCGCTCCGCGAAGCGCGATGCAGCCGCCTCGAAGCGCCCGCTTCGAGGTCACCGTCGATCGATCCGGCTGCGCCCCTGGCTGCATCGGCAGAAGGCCGGCCGTGGATGAGGCCCGGCGATCCGATTCGAGCGCGAGCGCTCCCCGTGACGCAGCTCCCGGCATCGAGGCTGCCCGCCCGGGCATCGGGCGCCTCGGGTCGGGCCGGGTCGGGCCGGATCGGGCCAGGCGCCCCGGTGGATTGCCCTATCCTTCCGGCGGCGTGCGCCCGGGCTCGCTTCCCGCAACGCAATGACAGAAGAAAGAGAGGAAGACTCCATGCCCTCCGAGACACTCGACCGCTTCCGACTCGACGATCAGGTCGCGATCGTCACCGGCGGTGGCAAGGGAATCGGCGAGGCGATTGCCGTGGCCTTCGCCGAGGCCGGCGCGGACTGCGTGCTGGTCGCGCGCACGAAGAGCGATCTCGAGTCCGTGGCCCGGGCCGTGCGGGAGCGGGGAAGGCGCGCCCTCCCGATCGGCGCGGACGTGAACGATCTCGGGAGCCTGGCGGAGATCGTCGAGCGGACGATCGGGGAGCTCGGTCGCCTCGACGTCGTCGTGAACAACGCCGGCGGCAGCCGCTCGAAGCCGATCCTGAGGACCCGCGTCGAGGAGCTCGAGAAGTCCTTCCACTTCAACGTCTCGGTTCCCTTCGAGCTCGTGCGGCTCTCTGCGCCTCACATGCTCGAGGCGGGCGCCGGCTCGGTCGTGAACATCTCCTCGGTCGCCGCCAAGAACGCCGTCCGGGGCAACCTCGCCCATGGCCTGACGAAGGCCGCGCTGAACCAGCTGACCCGGCTGATGGCGGCGGAGCTGGCCCCGAAGATCCGCGTGAATGCGGTGCTTCCGGGAGCGGTCGAGACGGACGCCCTGCGCGGCTGGCTCGCGTCGATGGATCCCGCCGTGCGCGACACGATGCGGGCAAACACGCCGCTGCGCCGCAATGGCGAGCCCCGGGACATCGCCGACGCCGTCCTCTACCTCTGCTCACCGGCCGCCGCCTGGGTGACCGGCGAGCTCTTGAAGGTCGACGGCATGGCCGCCGACGATCTCATCCCCCACCAGGTGCCCGACCTCTGACAGGACGCTCTGCATCCACTCCCCCGCGGAGCTGAACGACGGCCTTCCTCGCCGGCGCTCGAGGCCGATCGGCTCGCTCGATGTCCGGGCAAGCCCGTTCTCCAGCCGGATCGGCAAATGCTCTGCGACCGCGTCTCGTCAGTGCCTCAGCGATCCTCTGGTCTACGGGCTTCTTCTTCTCGCCAGTGGAAGGCCGACGTCTCGCCCCGCTTCTGAGCTCGACGGGCCGTGACATAGCCACGGATGCCGAAGCCGAAGCCCGCGCCGAGCGTGAACAGACTCAGCGCAGAAGGTGGGTAGCCGCTTGCGGCGCGCGCTTCGGCCGGCACCGGACGATCCAGCGCGCGTAGCAGGTGCCTGGTGCAGCCTATGGCGGCCTCGATGACGATCTGCAGGCTGCGCTCGGTCGCGGTGCGCTCGATGAAGGTCAACGGACCTGCCTGCAGGCCCCGACGCAGATCGTTCAGGCTCGCGACGTGTTGCGCGACCTGCTCCCTGATCGCGAGCACGTACGCTTCATGAGGCCGTTCGGGTTGGCTCATGCTGGTCTCGGTACTCCTCCCAGAGCGACCAGACGCGTCCCTCTTCGCTGCGCAGGCGCAGATCGCTGCGGCATAGCAGGACGCGTCCGTCCCGGATCACCTCATGGGCGAGCGGCGTCGGGGCCCGATTCAGGTCCAGCACCGCGACTGGCCGGTCGAAGTGGGCCTGGAGATCGGCTCGAAGCGCGTCC
>CAYXLY010000264.1:0-6501 GCA_964466005.1 uncultured Spirochaetaceae bacterium
GCTGCGTGCGGCCCATGCGCCGCGGGGCGGGCGACGGTGAACGCCGGGACCCGATCTCCGAGCGCCCCCGGATGGACCGGGCGGATCCCTGCGATCCTGCTGACGCTCGGGCTCGCTCTCGCGTCGGCCTCCGCATGGGGCGAGGCGCCTCGCTTTCCGCCGAGCCCCTATGACATCCTGCGGAGCCCGGCTCTGGATACGCCGCTGCTCGACGCCGTTCCGTACTGCGTCCCCCCCGGCCTCCATCCGGTCCTCGACCCCGTGCTCGAGCAGGCCGACGCCGGCGACTGGGCCGCGGCGCGGCAGGGACTCGCGAGCCATCTGGATCGGCTCGGTCGATCGGACGCGTCTCTCGACGTCCTCGATGGCGTCCTGAGCGCGCGGCAGGCCGACGATCGCGACTCCTGGCTCGCAGCCGAGGCGCGCCTCCGGTCGCTGCTCCGGCGCGAGGAAGCCGCTGGGGACGGGCTCTGCCTGCGCATGGAGCGGGCGAGGATCTTGATGCTCCTGTCGCGAGACGCCGAGGCGGCTGCGGAGTGGACGCTCGCTCGACGCGCTCTCGAAGAGCGTGCCGATCGGACGCCGCATGACCGGCAGATCGACTTCGGACGGGCGGAGCTGCTCTATCGGAGCGGCCGGGCCTTCGAGGCTCATCTCGCCTTTCGGGAGCTCGCCCGCTCCGAGGATGCGCGGATCGCCGCAGCGGCGCGACTCCGCCTGACGGATCTCTCCTTCGACTCCGGACGAGTCTCGCAGGTGAGCCTCGAGTACGAGACCCTGCTGCCGCGTGCATCGGCCTTCGGCGCGTCGCCGGTGGATTGGGCCCTGCGCGCGGCCGAGGCGGCGATCGACGTCGGAGAGCTCGAGCGGGCTCTGCGTTGGATCGAGCTCTTTCTGGAGGAGAGCCCGGATCGCGACGCGCGGGATGCCGCGACCCTTCGACTCGCGGATCTCGACATCGCCTTCGACGACGCGCTGCGCGCGCGAGAGCGGCTCGTCGGATTGGGCGGTCGTCGACGCCGGGACCCGATCGGCTCGTTGGCCCGGGTCCGCGCCATCGATCTCGGTGTCTCGGAGGGCTCGCCGGCAGAGCGGGTCGATGCCCTGCTCGAGATCATCCGGGATCAGAGACGAGGCGTGCGTCGGTATGCGCTCGGCGTGCTGATGGGCGAGCTGGGACATCGAGGAGATCTCGAGGGGGCCCTGGCCGTGGCGACCCGGCTCGCCTACGAAGGAATCGATCTCGTCGTCATGCCGGATTTCGCAGCCGAGCTCGACGATCTGCTCCGTCGGGTGACGGCCGAGGAGGCGAACGAGACGACCTGTCCCCGGGTGATTCGCGCGCTGGGCGGACGCTATGGGATCCTCATCGAACGCGCCTCGGAGGTCGAGCCCTTCGCGCGCCTCGGGGAGTGCTTCGAGCGGCTCGATCTGTCCTGGCTCGCGGTCACCGTCTATCGCACGGTCGCCCGGCGCTTCGGCGGGGAGGGCGCCGCGCAGGTCGCGTTGCCTCTGGCCCGCTCGTCGCTGGCGATCGGCGAGATCTCGCTGGCGCGCCGGATGGCCGAGGCATCGCTGGCGGAGCCCGGACCGCAGGATCCCGGATGGCGAGCCGTGCTCGCACAGGTCGACTTCGAGGAGTCGCGCCTCGAGGCCGCCGCGGAGGGACTGAAGGCCGTGCTCGATGCGCGGGAGCTGGCGAGCGAGCGCGGTCGACTCGCCCGACTGCTGGCGCTCGTCTTCGAAGGGCAGGCAGACGCGGAGGCCGTGGCCTTCCTCTCCGAGCGCCTTCCGGGGTGGCTCGAGTCCGGGGATTCCGGCGCTCGGGGACGCGCAGCGATGATCGACGCCGCCCTGCGCACGGCGCATGCGCAGCGGGTCGCGGGCCACGAGGAGGCGGCGCGGGTCCTCTATCGGCTCGTCGATCGGCACGCCGAGCCGGGGACGCTTCGCGCTTCGGCCCGCTTCTGGCTGGGGCTGGCCGGCGAGGCGGACGCGGAGGGGAAGTCTGCCTGGGGCGAGGATCCCGAGGAGGCGCTGGGGTCGCCCTGGGCGCGGCTCGCGACCTTCGAACGCCGCTTCGCGCCGCTCGCCGACGCCTACCTGGAGCAGACCCGGTGAGCGCGACGAGCGAGGGGACGAGCGCCCGCGCCGGAGATCCGAGCGCGGCGCGCAACGCGCTCACCCGCGTCCTTGCTCTGGAGTCGCGCAATGCGCTGTCCCGGGTCGAGCTCGCGGCGAGCGGGCTCGCCCGCTTCGACGCGAGTCCCGCCATGCAGGAGATGCTCGAGACCATCCGGGAGGCCGTCGGGGACCTCGACGGGCTGCTCGGGAAGCTCGGCGACCTCTGGTCGCCCCGATCTCTTCGCGAGCCCCGCGCCGTCGATCCCGATGTCCTGGTCGAACGCGTTCTCGAGCGCCTCGCGCCCACGCTGCGGGCCCGAGGCATCGAGGTCCGTCGACGGCTCGACGTCGGGGGCTGTCGTCTCCCGATCGGACCGATCGTGCTGGAACGACTCCTGTTCGGATTCCTTCGCCTCGGTCTGGGCTGTCTCGACTCGGGCGACTCGTTCGAGCTCGAGACGCGACGCGAGAGCGGAGGCATCGAGCTGATCGCGCGAGAGACGAGCGGGCGGGGGATCGAGAGCGATCGGCTCGACGAGAGCGATCGTCGTCTCGAGCTCGAGCTGTCCCTGGCGGAGTGCGGCGGCAGCCTCTCGGTCTCGGAGGATGGCAGCGGGCTGCGTTTCTGGATTCCGGAGGAGGGAACGGAGCCGGGTCTCGAGCGGAGCGAGGGAGAAGAGTGATCGAGTACGCGGTCGAGCGCAGGGAGGAGATCCGGATCAGCCTCGTCGAGTCGAATGCCGCGCTTCGCCGTGATCTGACGGGTGCGTTGGAGCGGTCTGGCTTCCGGGTCGATGCGACCGCGCGCGCCGCGGAGGTCCGAGACCGCGCGGGACGGGGTCGCTCCGCCGTCCGGCTCCTCGATCTCGAGGCGAGCGGTGTGCGCGACTGGCTGGAGGACGGGTCCTTCGAAGGGACCACGATCCTGCTGGCGGCGGATGCGTTCTCCGCCGGGCCTCGATGGCAGGTCGATCCCGCCGAGCTGGAGATCCTCTACAAGCCGTTTCCCTTCGAGCTGCTGGAATCCCGGATCCTGGCCCGCCTCACACCGGGCCCCGGCTCGGGTCTCGGTCCACGGGATCCGGTCCTCCAGACCCGGGAGCCGGCGCTCGAGTCCCTGTTGGAACGCGCGCGCCGCCTGGCCCGGCGCGCGGTGCCGGTCTCCCTGGTCGGTGAGATCGGCACGGGCCGCCGCGCTCTCGCGCGTCGGATCCATGCCTGGAGCCCTCGACGCGCGCTGCCCTTCGTATGCCTCGATCGCTCCTCCCTCGAGGCGCTCGGCGCGGCACGCTCGGGCGAGGTCCTGCGCCGTGCGGTCGCCGAGGCAGGCCAGGGGACGATCGTCGTGGTCGAGCCGGCCGAGCAGCTCGAGCCGGTCCAGCAGGCGCTTCGAGCCACGCTGCGCTCGGCCGGAGAGGCGGGGCCGGGCTGGCTCGCGATCGCGAAGGCGCCCCTCGAGCAGAGCGTGTGCGAGGGAAGACTGCTGCTCGAGCTCCAGTATCACCTCGAGGTCACGTCGCTCCATCTTCCCCCCTTTCGAGAGCGTCCACTCGACCAGGAAGACCTCTGTCGGGCGATCGCCGGCCGGGTCGCTCGGGAGCTGGGACGACCGGCCCCGGCGATCGACGCCGAGTCGGTCGAGCGCCTGGCTCGGGAAGGCTTCCCGGGCAATCGCATGGGCCTCGAGAGTCGTCTGCGGGGCCTCGTCATGCAGGACTCGACCGACGGCGCCGTGTTGCGATCCCTCCCGACCGTCGAGCCGAGTCGACCCGGGGCCCCGCGCGACCTGCCGCATCTCAACCTGAAATCGCTGGAGCGCGACACGATCATCCGAGCGCTCGCGCATTGGGACGGCAATCGGACCCGCGCCTCCGAGTCCCTCGGAATCAGCGTACGGACGCTGAGGAACAAGATCCGCGAGTACGGGCTCCGCTGAGAGCCTCCCGGTCGGCAGGATCTTCCGGCCTCGACCGCCCTCCCTGTTTCAATGTGCATGGGCGGATCCTTCAGCGCTTCGCGACTGCAAGATGGCCGTTCGCCGGGAGCCACGCAGACGCCTCGAGAGCGCTCGATTCCCCTGGCATGGCCCTTGCTATTTCGGGATCGGGACGAGGGCGCTTGCAGGCGGCAATGCCTCGATCCGGATGAGGAGGAAGAAGATGCCGAGCTTCGGTCCGTCCGCGCTGGGGACGCTCCAGCAGGCCATGCGCTTTCGCATGGCACGGGAGTCGGTCCTCGCGTCGAACATCGCGAACAGTGACACGCCGGGCTATCGCCGTCGGGATCTCTCCTTCGAGGGCGCGTTGGCGGAGAGGACGACCGCGATGCAGCGGACCCATCCCGGCCACCTGCCGACTCGAGAGGGGAGTCCCTCGGAGGCGCGCGTCGAGCGCGGACCGCGTGGCTCGCGTCCCGACGGCAACGGAGTCGATCTCGACGAGGAGCTCGTCACGGCCCACCGCAACGCCGGCGCATTCATCGATCAGGCCAACGTCCTCGCCCGGCTCTCGACGCTGGTGCGGACCGCGATCGGCCAGGGCTGAGGAGGATCCGAATTCCCATGAACATGAGCGACGTCGTCGACATCGCCGTCTCCGGGCTCCGCGCGCAACGCACGCGGATGACCGTGACGGCCAGCAACATCGCCAACGCGCAGACCACCCGGACCGCGGAGGGGGGACCCTATCGTCGGCGGGATCCCGTCTTCGAGGCCGAGAGGGTCGGATCCCCCTTCGCTTCGGCGCTTCAGGGGAAGCTCAGGGCCGTCTCCGTCTCGCGGATCCAGGCGGATCAGCGGGACTTCGTCACGCGCTACCTGCCGAGCCATCCGGATGCGAACGAGGACGGCTACGTCGAGTTTCCGAACGTGAACCTCGTCGAGGAGCAGGCCAACCTCGTCGGCGCCAGCCGGGGGTTCGAGGCCAACCTGCTCGTGATGCAGAAGGTGCGGAGCATGGCTGAAGCCTTGATGAGAGTGGGTCAGTAGCGATGGAGCAGGTGCTCATCGAGAGACTTCGAGACGTCACGCCCGGTCTGGATCCCAGCGGACCCGGCGGCCGCGTCTCCGGCGACGAGGGTCGATTCGCGGACATCGTGTCCGGGCTGGTCGGCGAGGCGAACCGGAAGCAGAACGCCGCGGCGGACGATGCCGAGGGCCTCGCGAGAGGCGAGGTCGGGATCATGGACGCCGTCGTGTCGCTCAACGAGGCGGATCTGTCCCTGCGAATGATCATGCAGATCCGCGATCGCGCCCTCGACGCCTATCAGCGAATCCTTCGAACGATCTGAGGTAGCTCGTGCCGCCCTGGCTGCAGAACGTCCTGGACCCCTTTCTCGCGCTCTCTCGGGCGCGACAGCTCACGCTCGTGGCGACGGCCGCGGGCTCGCTGGCCTTCTTCCTCTGGCTCTCGACGGGCGCGCGCACGGCGGATTTCCGACTCCTCTACCGGGGGCTCGAGGGCGCCGAGCTGGCGGAGATCGCCGACGGGCTCACGGCGGAACGCATCGAGTACCGCCTCGGAGAGGGCGGGAGTGCGATCCTCGTCCCCGCCGCGCAGGTGCACGAGGCGCGGATGCGCATCGCGAGTCGGGGATTGCCGAGCGGAGGCTCTCCCGGCTTCGAGCTCTTCGATCGCGGCAGCTTCGGCGTCACCGATTTCGTGCAGAAGGTCAACTA
Organism: uncultured Spirochaetaceae bacterium; assembly: GCA_964466005.1. Classification (GTDB taxonomy): domain Bacteria; phylum Myxococcota_A; class UBA9160; order UBA9160; family UBA4427; genus UBA4427. The sequence continues at coordinate 5,801 of CAYXLY010000264.1, forward strand.
CCACCGCGCGCTGCAGGGCGAGCTCTCCCGATCCATCGAACAGGTCGAAGGCGTGGAGAAGGCGCGAGTCCAGCTCGCGATTCCCGAACGCAAGACCCTCCTGCGCAAGGACGAACGCAAGCCGACCGCCTCGGTCGTGACGCGGCTGCGTTCGGGCTGGGAGCTCGACCCGACCCAGGTCCGCGGCATCGTGCACCTGGTGGCGAGCAGCGTCGAGGGGCTCGACGTCGATCGGGTGACCCTCGTGGACCATCGGGGCAAGCTGCTCGCTCCCCAGCCCGACATGGAGCTGGGCGGACGGGGGCCGGGACCGTCCATGGGGGCAGAACGGCGACTCGAGGCGGAGCTCGAGCAGCAGATCGAGTCGATTCTCGAGCGGACGGTCGGGCTGGGACGCGTCGTGGCGAAGGTCAATGCCGAGCTCGACTGGACCCAGACCGAGAAGACCGAGGAGATCTTCGACCCCGACTCACAGGTCGCCCGAAGCAGCCAGCTCGATCGCGAGACGAGCTCCGAGGGGAGCGTCGAGGGCGGCGTCGCGGGCGTGGTGGCGAACACGCCGGACGTCGCACCGGCCGCGGGAGCCGAGGGCAGCAGCAACAGCGAATCCTCCCGCTCCTCCGAGACGATCAACTACGAGATCAGCAAGGTGGTGAGCCGATCGGTGCTTCCCGTCGGCCGCATCGAGCGTCTCTCGGTCG
>CAYXLY010000265.1:0-6500 GCA_964466005.1 uncultured Spirochaetaceae bacterium
GGAGGAGCCCGGAGGCGAGGAGACCCGGATCGTGGCTCCCGTCGGACCGGTCTCGGACACGGGCTCGAGCGGGAGCGCGAGGGTACAGGTCGTGATCGAGTCCGAGGCGGGCTCGGTCTCGCTCGAGGCAGAGCCGGGTCGCACCCTCCTCGAGGCGGTTCGAGAGGCGGGATTGCCTCGCGGCGAGCCGATCGATTGGGAGTGCGAGGACGGCCGATGCGGGGTCTGCATCGTGGGCGTGATGGAGGGAGCCGATCGTCTCGATCCGCCGGACCCCGTGTCGGGAGAGATGAAGACCATCCAGATCACGGAGCAGGTGACTCCGGATCCGACGCGATATCGCCTGGCCTGCCTCGCGCGCGTGCGCGGGCCGGTTCGACTACGGAAGATCACATGAAGACTCGCACGGCACGACGCAATCACGGAAGATGGGGAGCGAGCCTCCTCGTTGGGGCGGGGCTCGTTCTGGCAATGGCTGCCGCAGCCTCGGCGGGACCTCGGGAGGCGACCCTGGAGCTGCTGCAGTCGTTGGCATCGGGACTCGAGGGCGAGGGCGGCGCGGACTTCGTCCGGGTGAGCGTGAACGACGGCAGCCAGAGGCCGCTCCGGATCGGCGAAGAGCTCGTCTACCGATTCGAGGCGGGCCGTCCGGGCTATCTCACCGCGATCCATGTCGACTTCCATGGCGCGTTGACCCTCCTCTACCCGCGCGCCCGGGCCGAGGACGGACGCGTGGACGCCGGGCAGCCGATCCAGCTGCCGGGGCCGGACGACGGGTTCACCCTCGAGGCCCAGCCCCCGATCGGGCGCGAGGTCGTCTACGCGATCGTGACCGACGAGCCGATCCACCGGCGGGACCTCGGGATCCGCAGCGACGAGATGGTCGTCTCCTTCGAGCCGCAGCAGGCGCCCGCCTTCGCGCGGACGCTCCGCAGCGTCGTCTCCTCGCGAGTGCGGGGCCGCGCACGGGTGGCGCGGGTGGATCAGCAGATCGACGGGCGCGGAGCCGTCCTCTACCGCTCCGCGGACATCGTCCAGTTCTTCGGCGAGCGCACGCGATCGATCGCGCCGCCCAAGCTCGACCTGCAGGTCCATTTCGAGACCGACTCGGCCGAGCTCGACGAGGACGCGCGTCGGAACATCGACGAGTTCGCCGCCGCGCTCTCCGATCCGAAGCTTCGCGCCACGCGATTCGCCGTCGCCGGTCACACCGACGAGCGCGGTCCGGACGACCACAATCTGGATCTCTCCCGGCGGCGCGCGGCGCGCGTTCGGGACTACCTGATCGAGCAGGGCGGGATCGAGGCCTCGCGTCTCGAGCTCGAGGCGCATGGAGAGGGCAACCCCCTGATGGAGGAGGTCTCGGACTACGCGCGTCGCATGAACCGGCGCGTGGAGTTCTCTCCCATCCGCTGAGCTCGCCGGGCCGGGCTGCCCGCTTCAGTCCTCGGACCGCAGAGAGCGCGCGCAGCGGAATCCGAGCGCGATGCTCGAGTAGCTCGCCGCATCCTGCGAGAAGGCCGCCGATCGGAAGTAGGCGGGGATGCGATCCATCCAGGATCCTCCCTTGAAGACACGGCCCTCTCCGTCGCGGCCGGACGTCGCCGTCCACTCCCAGACGCTGCCGGCCAGGTCCTGGATGCCTTCGGGCGTCGCGCCTTCGGGATGAGAGCCGACCGGCTCGAGCCCGATCGTCGTCCCGTCACCCTCCCGCAGTCGTGCCGCATCCCACTGGTCGCCCCAGGGATAGGTCCGCCGCGCCTCTCCTCGCGCCGAGTACTCCCACTCGTCTTCGGTCGGAAGCCTCCCCCCGTCCCATTCGCAGTAGGCGTTCGCGTCCGTCCACGAGACGTGGACGACGGGATCCTGCGGATGATCCCCGGCCCTCCGGTCCGGTCTCGGCGTGCGCCAGCTGCAGCGACGACAGGGCGTGATGTCCCAGGAATAGCCCTGCTCTTCAGCCGTCGTCCGGTGTCCGGTCGACTCGACGAACTCGGCGAAGGCGGCGTTGGTCACCTCGGTCCGGTCGATCTCGAAAGGGGCCAGCAGGACCGTCCGCAGACGCTCGTCCGCGAAGAGCGAGCGGTCACAGGCCTCGCCGACGCCGCCTCCCTGCCGACAGAGGGAGACCGCGCGATCGATCTCCTCCGGCGTGCTCCCGAGCTGGACCTCGATCAGGCCGGGCGCGCTCGGCTCCCCGGCATCCGTCGAGCCCGTCGCACCCGTCTCTCCGGTCGTGCCGGCGAGGACCTCGGCGGTCGACGTCTGGACCGTCGATTCCGACGGAGCCGGGTCTCCTCCGGACGCGAAGAGCGTGTCCCACGGAACTCGGGTCAGCCCGAAGATCGCCGCCACGAGACCGCCCGCGAGGGCGACCTGCGCCGGAAGGCGTCCGCTCGTCCGGGTCGGGCTCGGGCGCGAGTCGCCGAAGGCCTGCGCGAAAGCCGTACAGCTCTCGAAGCGGTCTTCGGGCTGTCGGGCGAGGGCCTTGCGGAGAGCCTTCTCCGAGCTCTTGCCCAGCGTGCCCTTCAGTCTCTTGCGGTCGATCCGGGGCGGGACGCCCTTCTCCTTGGCGACGAGGATGGCCTCGTTGGTCGGGCCCGTGAAGGGAAGCTCTCCCGTCAGCGCCAGATAGACGACCGTGGCCAGGCTGTACTGGTCGTAGGCGGGAGTGAGGATGCGGTCGATCGCCTCGGGCGGAGCGTAGGCCGGCGAGCCGACGAAGGTCCCGACCACCGTCAGCTCGCGGCGCACCTCCTGGGTCGGCGCATCGGGGTCGGCCGCGCCGATCGCGGTCGCGATGCCGAAATCCGAGAGCACGGCGTTGCCCCGCTCGTCGAAGAGGATGTTGGCCGGCTTGACGTCGCGATGGGGAGAGCCGTTGCGATGGACGAAGTCCAGGGCATCCGCGATCGTCGGCAGCCATTCCATGATCTGCTCGAGCGACTGCTGGCCGCCCTGCTCCTGGATCCGCTCCCGAAGATTGCCGCCGCCGAGATACTGCACGACGGCGTAGGGCACGTCGTCCTGCTCGCCGGAGGCCTCGATGCGCAGGATCGCCGGGTGCTCGTGCTTGGCGAGATCGCGGATCTCCTGGAGGAATCGTTGTCGGAAGGTGCGGTCCGACATGAGCCGCGCGTGCGGGATCTTGACGACGACCTGACGCTCGAGGCCATGATCCCAGGCGCGGTAGACCGTGCCCATCCCCCCCCGGTCCAGAGAGGCGCGGATCTCATAGCGATCGTCGAGGCGCTGTCCGACGAGCGAGTCCTCGCCCAGGGTGTCGTCGATCTCGTCCAAGCCCGCCCTCGCTTCGCGTCCGGGGTATGCTACCGCGAATGAAGCCCTCCGGCGCTCCCGAAGAAGAGGAAGAGGCGATGACGTCCGCGTCCGAGGATCATCCGGCCGGCGCGGGATCGACCGGATCCGAATCCGGATCCCCATCCGAGCCCGAGCCCGGGTCCGGATCCCGGGCCGAGCCGGGGGCCTGGGGCCGCGCGCTCTGGCTGCTGATCGCGATCCTGCCGCGGAACGCGATCTCGCGATGCGCGGGACGTCTCGCCTCGCTCCGGCTGCCCGCCGCCCTGCAGCGCGCCGAGATCCGCCTCTTTGCCCGGCTCGCCGGCGTCGATCTCGAAGAGGCGGCGGAGCCGGTGGAGGCCTATCCCACGCTGAACGCCTTCTTCACGCGAGCCCTGCGGAGCGGCGTGCGTCCGATCGCGCCCGAGCCCGACGCCCTCGTGGCGCCCTGCGATGGCGAGTGGGGGCGGTCGGGCCGGATCGAAGACGGGACCCTCCTGCAGGTCAAGGGCCAGACCTATCGGGTGGCCGAGCTGCTGGCGGATGCGGAGCGGGCTCGCGCCTACGAGGGCGGCTCCTACGCCACCTTCTATCTGGCCCCGCGCGACTATCATCGCTTCCACACGCCGGCGGCGGGAACCATCCGGCGCGTGGATCATCAGCCCGGATCGCTCTGGCCGGTGAACTCGATCGGGTTGAACGGGGTCGAGCGCCTCTTCGCGCGCAACGAGCGGATCTGTGCCTATCTCGAGGCGGATCGGCTCGGATCCGCCTCGCCGGCGACGCCCGCGCTCGCACTGGTCGCCGTCGGGGCCATGATGGTCGGAAGCGTCCGGCTCAGCTTCGACTCGCTCCGCACGAACGTGCGCCGAGCCCGGCCGGAGCGTCGCGAGCTCGGTGAGTCGAGTCCCCATTTCGAGCGCGGTGAGCAGTGGGGCCATTTCGAGTTCGGCTCGACGATCGTGCTGCTGACGCCGCCCGGGCGGGTCGAGCTCCGCCTTCGGCCTCCCGGCGAACGGCTTCGGCTCGGCGAGCGGATCGGTCGCTTTCTCGGGTGATCCGAGGCCCCTCAGTCCGGCAGTCGGGCGGGCACCTGCTCCGCCAGGAGCGGCCAGATCCGCTCGACCCAGCGGCAGAGACGCGATCGCGTCTCCCGCGGATCGATCAGATCGTGGACCGAGAAGGACTCGGCGCGCGGGAACGGGCTCCGCCGCGCGGCGAAGCTCTCTTCGAGCTCGGCTCGCCGGGCCTCGGGGTCCGGCGCGGCCGCGATCTCGCGGCGGAAGGCCACCGCGACGCCCCCCTCGATGGGCAGCGCGCCGCTCTCGCCGGAGGGCCACGCCAGCACGTGGCCCTGCGGTCCGAAGTGAGCGGCCGCGGCGACCCCGTAGGCCTTGCGGACGATCACCGAGCACCAGGGGACGCGACTCGTCACGACGCGGGTGATCGCTTCCACCCCGAACCGGATCGTCCCGGCGCGCTCCGAGGCCGAGCCGATCAGGAACCCCGGCTCGTCGACGAGGCTCACGATCGGCAGATGGAACGTGTCGCAGAGGTCGACGAATCGGCGGACCTTGAGCGCGCCCTCCGCATCCATCGACCCGGCGTAGAAGTGGGGATCGTTGGCGAGAACGCCGACCGGCCGACCGGCGAGTCGAGCCAGCGCCGTGATCTGGCTGCGACCGTAGCCCCGGGTCATCTCGAAGAGACTTCCGTCGTCGAAGACCGCATTCAGGATCTTACGCATGGCGTAGACCTGGCGGCGGCTTCGGGGGATGGCCTCGAGGAGGAACTCCTCCCTGCGCTCCGGATCGTCGTGGAGTCGCTCCTCGACCGGCGGCAACGAGAAGAGGTTCGTCGGCAGGTAGGAGAGGAATCGCCTCATCTGGTCGATCGCGTCGGGCTCGTCCCGCGCCACGTTGTCGACCACGCCGGAGCGGCTGTGGACGCGCGCTCCCCCGAGCTCCTCCTTCGTCCGCTTCTCGCCCAGCGCGCGCTCGACCAGCGCGGGGCCCCCGATCAGCACCTGCGCGGTCTCCCGGGTCATTACCGAGAAGTGCGAGGCGGCCAGGCGCGCGGCCGGAAAGCCGGCCACCGCGCCGACCGCGGCTGAGGCGACGGGCGCGATCCGAAGGAGGCGGGCGATGGAGAGGAAGCGTGAGGGGGCGAAGACCGGATCGCCCTCGAGACGAGGCCCGCGCTTCGGTCCGCCGGATCCGGTCACGCTCCCGCCCCCGCCTTCGAGGAAGCGGATCAACGGCCGTCGCAGCTCGATCGCCAGGCTCTCCGCATAGACGCTTCGACGAAGGCCGGCGGCCGACGGAGAGCCTCCGCGCTGCGTGAAGTCCTCGCCGCCGACCACGACCGGCCGCCCCCCGACCCGGGCCAGGGCGAGCAGGTAGTTGGCGGGGTGGAAGGCGAGGACACGGCCCTCCTCGTCGCGCTCGGCCTCGCCTGCGATCGGCCCCTGCTCCTCGAGGCTCTCCGGGTCGACCAGCGCCTCGAGTCGCTCTCGGATCGTGAGTCGGCCGCGTTCGTGTTGGCGTCGGATCGCCTCGGAGCCGCCGAGCTCTCGCGCCGCCCTGCGCCGCGCCTCGATCTCCTCGACCTCGGGCTTCCAGCTCATCCTTCCGACCTCCGTCCTGGGGCTCGTCGAGCGGGGGCGAGCACGCGAGTCGCCGCCGGATCGGCGTCGGTTCGGCGTCGGGCTCCCGGAGCGGAGTCGCGGGGCTCGGGGCGTGCCTGCTGCATCCTAACACGTTGCCCCGGTGACGCGGTATGCGACTCTCCTCGTCGCGTCGGCTCCGCATCGCGGCACCGATCGAGGGAGGAAGAGGATGGATCTCGAGACCATGCGAGTCGAGAAGCAGGATGGCGTGATGACCGTGACGCTGAATCGGCCCGAGCGGTTGAATGCCTTCACGCTCGGGATGATGAAGGACTGGTTCACGGTGCTCGACGACGCGGATGGTGACGATGCCGTGCGCGTGGTGATCGTGACCGGGGCAGGGCGCGGATTCTGCGCGGGCGCCGACCTCGGCGCCGGGGAGAAGACCTTCGACCCGTCTGCCGCGGCGGAGGCGTCCGGGTCGGCGGACGCCCCTTCGAGCCGGGCCCGTCGCGACGAGGGCGGGCGGGTCACGCTGCGGATCTTCCGTTGCCTCAAGCCGTTGATCGCGGCCGTGAACGGACCGGCCGTC